>JBAUWD010000373.1:0-7851 GCA_049583575.1 Nocardioides sp. | reverse complement strand
GTCTGGAGGAGCTCAAGCACGACGTCCACACCGAGCTGCTCAAGCAGCTCGGCCCCCAGCTGTACGACGCGAACCTCGACCAGGCCGAGCTCGACCACCGGGTCCGGGCCGTGCTGGCCCAGCTGATGAGCTCGCAGGAACGGCCGATCAGCAACGCCGACCGCAACCGCCTCACGCAGGAGATCAGCGACGACATCCTCGGCTACGGACCGATCGAGCCGTTCCTCCGCGACATCGACGTCTCCGAGGTCATGGTCAACGGGCCCGACTCGGTCTACCTCGAGCGCGACGGCAAGCTGGTCAAGGCCAACGCGCACTTCAGCGACGAGGCCCACGTCCGCCGCACCATCGACAAGATCGTCTCCCGCATCGGCCGTCGCGTCGACGAGTCCAGCCCGATGGTCGACGCCCGCCTCCCTGACGGCAGCCGTGTCAACGCGATCATCCCGCCCCTGGCGGTCGACGGCTCCTCGCTGACGATCCGGAAGTTCGCCGCCGACCCGCTGACGTCCGACGACCTGATCTCGTTCGGCTCCCTCAGCGAGCGCTCCGTCGAGTTCCTCGAGGCCTGCGTCCGCGGCCGGCTCAACATCATCGTGTCCGGCAGCACCGGCGCCGGAAAGACGACCACGCTCAACGTGCTGTCGTCGTTCATCCCCGAGGACGAGCGTATCGTCACGATCGAGGACGCCGCGGAGCTCCAGCTCAAGCAGGACCACGTCGTACGCCTGGAGTCCCGCCCGCCCAACATCGAGGGCCGCGGCGCGGTCAGCATCCGCGACCTGGTGAAGAACAGCCTGCGCATGCGCCCCGACCGCATCATCGTCGGTGAGGTCCGCGACGCCTCCGCGCTCGACATGCTGCAGGCGATGAACACCGGTCACGACGGTTCGATCTGTACGCTCCACTCCAACGGTCCGCGCGACACGCTGGCCCGCATGGAGACGATGGTGCTGATGGCGGGCATGGACCTCCCGGTGCGCGCGATCCGCGAGCAGGTCGCCTCGGCGGTCGACCTCATCGTCCACCAGACCAGGTTCAAGGACGGCTCGCGCCGCATCACGAGCCTGACCGAGGTCGAGCGGATGGAGGGCGACATCATCACCCTCCAGGACATCTTCGTCTACGACCACTCGGCCGGGTTCGACGAGGACGGCAAGGCCCAGGGCATCCTGCGCTCGACCGGCCTCCGCCCGAAGTTCCTGGAGAAGATGGAGCACAGCAACGTGCACGTCGACCCGATGCTCTTCGCGATGGACGGTCTGCGATGACCCTGGGCATGACGGCGGTCATGCCGCTGACCACCACCACCTGGCAGATGTACGCCGGCGTGGGCTCGCTCGGCGTCGCCCTGGTGGTCATCCTGGTGCTCGCGATCCCCCGCGAGCGCCGGCTGTCGACCGAGGAGCGCGTCACGCAGTACGCCGCTCGGGCCGCGAACGTCGGCGGCGGCATGCCGCAGGCCGCGCCGCAGGTGGTCCGCCCCGAGGAGACCGCCCTGGCGTCGGCCAAGGACGCCGCAGCCAAGATGCTCAAGCGCAACCAGTCGCTCGAGGTGAAGATCGCACGGCGGCTCGAGGGAGCGGGCAGCCAGTGGCGTCCGTCGGAGTGGCTCCTGTTCCACGCGGCCATCTTCATCGGCGTCTCCGTCCTCGGCCTCCTCATCGGCGGGGGCAACCTCATCGTCGGCCTGCTCTTCATGGGCGTCGGCGCGATCGGACCCTGGATGTACCTCGGGTTCCGGCGCCGTCGCCGCAAGAAGAAGTTCGAGGCTGCGCTGCCCGACACGCTCCAGCTGATGTCCGGATCGCTGGCCGCGGGCCTCTCGCTGGCCCAGTCGGTCGACACCATCGTGCGCGAGGGCACCGAGCCGATCACCTCGGAGTTCAAGAAGGTGCTCGTCGAGACGCGCCTCGGCCTCTCGCTGGAGACGGCCCTCCAAGGCGTGGCCGACCGGTTCGAGAGCAAGGACTTCGACTGGGTGGTCATGGCGATCAACATCCAGCGGCAGGTCGGTGGCAACCTGGCCGAGCTGCTCAACACGGTGGCCGGAACGATGCGCGAGCGCGAGTACATGCGCCGTCAGGTGGCCGCCCTGGCCGCCGAGGGCAAGCTCTCCGCGATGGTGCTCGGAGGTCTGCCTCCGACGTTCCTGCTCTACCTGATGCTCGCCAACCGCACCTACGTGATGGTGCTCTTCCAACGGCCCATCGGGATCGCCATGCTGGCACTCGGTGGTGTCATCCTGTCCGTTGGTGTGTTCTGGATGAGTCGCCTGGTCAAGGTCGAGGTGTGACGTGACGATCCTGCTGATCCTCGGAGGCGCGCTGGTGATCCTCGCCGTCGTCCTCGTCTCCGCCGCCGCCGGCACCACCGAGTCCGGACACGCGGTGAGCGGTGTCGACCGTTCGGTCGCGCTCGTCCAGGCCCTGACGAACGCCCCGACCGCGCTCACCCGTGAGTACGACGAGTCGTTCACCGACCGCATCATGGCGCCGTTCCAGTCCAAGGCCCTGGCCGTCGCCCGGCGGCTGTCCGGCAAGGACGCCGCCGAGCGGATCCGCCTGCGACTCGACGTCGCCGGCAACCCCGAGGGCTGGACCATCGAGCGGGTCCAGGCCGGCAAGGTGATCGGCGCGATCGCGATGTTCCTGATCTCGCTCGCCCTCACCGCGGTCATGGGTGTCGGCTTCCCGCTGCACTACCTGCTGGTCGGAGGTGCGGCGCTGGTCGGCTGGTTCGGCCCCAACCTCTACCTCTACCAGCGCGTCTACGAGCGCTCCAACCTCATCCAGCGCTCGCTGCCCGACGCCATCGACCTGCTCACGATCAGCGTGGAGTCCGGCCTCGCCTTCGACGCCGCCATCCAGCAGGTCGCGCGCAACACCCAGGGCCCCCTCGCCGAGGAGTTCTCCCGTGTGCTGCGCGAGATGCAGATCGGCCAGGGCCGGGCCCAGGCGCTGCGCAGTCTCGCCGACCGGTCGAGCGTCGACGACCTGCGCAGCTTCGTGACCGCGATGGTGCAGGCCGACAGCTTCGGCATCCCGATCGCCAACGTGCTGCGCATCCAGTCGTCGGAGATGCGCACCAAGCGGCGCCAGCGAGCGGAGGAGAAGGCCCAGAAGGTCCCCGTGAAGATCACCATTCCGCTGATCTTCTGCATCCTGCCGTGCCTGTTCATCGCGGTGATGGGACCCGCCGTCATCCACATCATGGACTCCTTCGCCAAGTGACCTGGACCGATGATCTGGGGTAGTCCTCGCCGGCAGTACACCTGGCTGGCGGTCGGAGCGCGTACCTTCGCGTTGCTGACGCTGGCCATGCCCCTGCTCCTGTCGCACGACCAGCTGATGCTGCTGGCGCTCTTGACCATCGGCGCCATCTGGGCCGCGGTCACCGCCGGCGAGCTGCTCGAGATCCCCCGGACCCTCCTGCTCGTCCTCGACTCGGCCCTCGTCGGCTCCGTCGCCGGGCTGTCCTCCCAGTCGACGGTGGCCGTGCTCGGCGCGCTCGCCGTACCGCCGTTCACGTCGGGCCTGCGGCGCGGCACTCGCGGCGTCGCGCTGTCGCTGTCGGCCGAGCTCTCGGCGTACGTCGTCGTCGGCCTCACCGCGAGCTCGCTCAACCAGGAGCAGGGCAGCAGCGCGTTCACCTGGGCCGTGACCGGTCTCGGCCTCGGCCTGATCGCCTCCTTCGTCCGCACCAACTTCCTCGACGCCAGCGACCCGCAGCGTGCCTACCGCGACGCGCAGGCGCTGATCCGCGAGCTGATCACCCTGTCCGGGCGGCTCAGCTCCGGTCTCGACACCGTCGCCCTCGGTGGCCAGATCGAGAGCGCCGTACGCGACGAGCTGCCGGTGGCGGCGCTGACCGTGCACATCCCGCGCGGCGAGGTCCTGACTCCCCTGGTCGGCGACACCGGGATCACCAGCCCGGAGCTGACCGTCAGCGAGGAGCTGGCGCAGTACTGCCTGCTCACCGGCAACGTCCGCGTGGTCGGTCACTCCTTCGCCTTCCCGCTCAACAGCGGCGGCGGGGTCGCCGCCGTGGTGTCGGGAGTGCTCGCGCCCGGGCTCGACCCACAGGCCATGGACCTCCCGCGCCGCCTGTCCGCCCTCGACCGCTTGCTCAGCCCGGCCACGGTCCGGCTCGACACCGCCGTGCTGTTCCTGGCGTTCCGCGACTCCGCCACCGTCGAGGAGCGCCGCCGGCTGGCCCGCGAGATGCACGACGGCGTCGCCCAGGAGATCGCGTCGCTGGGCTACTTCGTCGACACCCTCGTCGGGACCGAGCCGGAGGGCTCGGCGCGGGCACGCCAGCTGACCCTGCTGCGCGAGCGGCTGACCATGGTCGTCGGGGAGGTGCGCCGCTCCGTGCAGACCCTGCGCACCAGCATCGGCGAGAACGACTCCCTCGGCACCGCCATCGGCTCGCTCGCCCGGCACCTGAGCGCCAGCAGCGGGATCCCCATCCACGTCACCCTGGACGAGCACACGACCCGGCTCCGCCCCGAGATCGAGAGCGAGCTCCTCCGGATCACGCAGGAGGCCATGACCAACGCGGTCCGGCACTCGGGTGCCCACGCCATCGACGTCCTGTGCCGGGTCGCTCCCCCGGCCGCCGAGCTGGTGATCAGCGACGACGGTCGCGGGCTGGGCACCGGCCGCGACGACTCGCACGGACTGGAGATCATGCGCGAGCGTGCCGCCCTCATCAACGCCACCCTCGAGCTGACCGACAACGCACCGCACGGGACCGCCGTATCCGTACGACTGGGGGTCAACGGCGTGTCGGCACCCGAGCCGGACACCGCACCGGACAGTCTGACCGCATGATCCACCCCCTGCACCGGGAGGACGCATGACCACCGACGCCGAAGCGCTCCGGGTGCTGATCGTCGACGACCACGAGCTCATCCGCGAGGGACTGGTCGGCGCGTTCGCGCGTGAGGAGGCCACCGACGTGGTCGGGGCCGTCGGCACCGTCGAGGAGGCCGTCGCGATGTACGGCGCCGAGCATCCCGACGTGATCGTCACCGACCTCCAGCTGCAGGACGGCACCGGGCTGGACATCATCCGCCAGGTGCGTCACGGCGACGAGAAGATCGGCCTCGTCGTCGTCACCATGCACTCGGGTGACGACCAGATCTTCGCCGCCATGGAAGCCGGGGCCTCGGCGTTCGTGGGCAAGGACGCCCCGTCCGCCGAGGTCGTGCGCGCTGCTCGCCACGCAGCCGTCTCGCCGCGGTCGTTCCTCTGCACCGGCCTCGCCGGCGCCATGATGCGGCGGATGAACGCGGAGTCGACCCGGCTGTCGGCGCGGGAGCACGACGTCCTCCTCCTGCTCGCCGACGGCGCCAACGCGGCCGCGATCGGCCAGCAGCTCTACATGAGCGAGTCGACCGTGAAGTCGCACATCGCCCGGATCTACCAGAAGCTCGGGGCCAACAACCGCGCTCAGGCCCTCGTCACCGCCATGCGGATCGGCCTGCTGTCGAGCGTGCGTCGTACCGAGAGCTGAAGCACATCTGATCGCCCGGCGTGCGGCTTTTGCAGGATTTCCTCCGAGAAAGCGCCTCGGAATGGTCCCAACGGACTATGTGTGTCGAATCGAATGCCCGATCCGCCCGGGGCGCGGAACCGACATCATTGTAGATGGAGGCCTCCGGCCTTCTCGGCTCTCAAACGCCTAAGCCAACACACTGTAGGAGAAACGAAAATGCTGGACTACCTCCGCATCATGCTCAACGCCCGCCTCGCCAAGATGGACGAGCGCGGCGCGTCGGCCGTTGAGTACGGCCTGCTGATCGCTGGCATCGCTGCCCTGATCGTCGTCGTCGTGTTCGCCTTCGGCGGCGTGATCCAGAACATCTTCAAGCACACCTGCTCCAGCGTCGCCAAGAGCGACTCTGCCGCCGGCTCCTGCTGAAAGCAGCGCCACACGTCGAAGTGGTCGCGGACCTCGCCCGGTCCGCGGCCACTTCGGCATTTCGATGTGAGCAGCTGCCGGAGAAGGCCGCGGACCCGACCGGGTCCGCGGCCTTCGGCGCATTTCCTCCGACCGGACTCCGCCGATTCCTCGCGCAGACCCCTCGGGCTAGTCCAAACGGATCAGAGAGCCCTGGGCGATCGCTCGATCCGCAGGCCGCGTCGAAAGGCCGAGAATAGGGATCAGCACCACCGCCCCCCGGCCCGACCAAGGAGTCACCCGACATGCTCGACTACCTGCGCATCATGCTGAACGCCCGCTTGGCCAAGATGGACGAGCGCGGTGCGTCGGCCGTCGAGTACGGCTTGCTCATCACCGGGATCGCGGCGCTCATCGCCATCGTGGTCTTCGCCTTCGGCGGCGTGCTCAACAACATCTTCAACCACACCTGCAGCAGCCTCGGCTCGCGGGCGAGTGCCGGAACCTGTTGATCCACCCCAGTCCGACGACGGGGGATGGCCGCGGATCCATGGGGGGTCCGCGGCCATCGACTTTTCTCAGCCGGTGCTGACGCCCGTCCGGCGGCCGAGCTGCTCGGCTATCGCGATCCGCTCCAGGGTGGTGGGATGCGAGCCGAACCAGAACTGCGACCAGGCCGGCGGCTGGTCGCTCAGCGAGTGCAGCGCCAGCTGACGCTGCATGGCCACGAAGGCGGTCGGGTCGTGCGTCGCCTGCAGTGCGTCCACGTCCGCCCGGGTCTCGATCAGCCGCGAGAGCCCGTTGTCCACCGGACTCGCCAGCAGGGTCCCGATCGCCACGAGGGCGAGCAGGAGCGGCACCACGGAGGGGTCGCGCAGGGAGCCCGGCCGGCGTCGTACCAGTGCCACGGCGACGGCGAGCAGCCCGATCCCGAGCGTCGTCCCCAGAGCCGCCAGCAGCGAGCCGGTCAGCACGTCGTCGTGCCGGGCATGACCGAGCTCGTGCGCCACGATCGAGAGGATCTGGTCGCGCGGGAGGTCGTGCACGACGTTGTCGTAGAGGACGACCCGACGGGTGCTGCCGTAGCCCGAGACGTAGGCGTTCAGGGTCGTGGTACGCCGTGACGCGTCGGCGACGAGCACGTCGTCGAGGTGCACGTGCTCGGTCGTCGCGAGCCGGAGGATCTGGGTCCGGAGCGGCCCGTCGGGCAGCGGCGTGAAGTGGTTGAACGCGGGCTCGACGAGCACCGGGTAGACGAACGACCCGGCCATCACCAGTGCCCCGAGAAGCACGCCGGCGACCGCCGGCCAGCTCCGGGCGAACCGGCGAGCGCAGCCCACCAGGACGATGACGAGCAGACCGGACAGCACGACCGAGAGCAGTAGCCCCTTGACCAGGTCGACCGTCCAGGCTCCCCAGGCCTCGTCGGTCAGACCGTAGGACAGCGCTCGGTGATGTCCCACGATCGCGAACGGCAGGGTGACCAGCCGGCCGATGACGGCCAGGGCGAGCACACCCTGGAGCACCCGGACCCACCACCAGCCCCGGAGACGGCCCATGATGCGGGCACCGAGGGAGGTGAAGCCGAGGACCATGCCGACGACCATCGAGACCGCCAGCGAGCTCCAGCCCAGGACCCGCGCGGGGTCGGAGTAGGCGTTCGCCCGGGCGACCTGGGCCGCGGTGAAGGCCGAGCCCGCCGGAGCCGGCGGGGGCGTGCCACCCGGGACGGGGTGCCACGGGATGCGCCACGCCGCGACCGCCACGAACGCCAGGGCGGCGAGGAGGACCGTGGCCCAGGCCCAGCGGCGTTCGCTCACGCCGGCAAGTGTGACAGGAGGGCCCTCCACCGCCGGGTCAGCTCGGGCAGCCCGAAGCCGAACGCGTGACGCAGCGCGACGCCCACCGGCCGACCGGCGTCCACGGACCGGTAGAACGCCACCA
>JBAUWD010000372.1:0-1632 GCA_049583575.1 Nocardioides sp. | reverse complement strand
GGCGAACGCCACCAGGTCGCCGCCGATGCCGCAGGTCAGGTCGATGACGCTCGGTCCGGCGGCGGCCACGCGGGCCGCGCGATGGCGGGCGACCGCGGCGCGGGTGGCCTGCTCGAGGCCGTCGCGGGTGAAGTACATGCGCGCGGCGTCGTCGCCGAGCTTGACCGCGGCACGGGCTCGCAGGTCGACCTGGGTGAGGGCGGCCGCGACCCGCGCGGCCGTCTCGTCCGCCGAGCCGGTCGAGACCTCCCGCAGCGTCCGTTGCACCTGCAGCGGCGTGCCCTCGGCCGCCGCCGCGGCGGACAGCAGCGCCTGCCCCTCGTCGGTGAGCAGCCACCGGAAGGTCTGCAGGTCCACCGCCTCATCCTGTCAGTGACCGCGGGCGCCGCAGTGGACGCGGGTGCTGCAGGGGGCGGCGTTGGCACTCGTTGGCGGTGAGTGCTAGTTTCGGCACTGGCACTCTCGACCCGAGAATGCCAGCGCTTGCCACGACGTACGACCCCCGCGACGGCGTACGCCACAGCAGGCTCCAACGTTCCGGGAGCCCGGGCTCCCGCGTCCTTCATCCAGTGGAGAAAGTGGAGGTTGATCAGAAGTGTCGGTCAACATCAAGCCCCTCGAGGACCGCATCGTCGTGAAGCCCCTCGAGGCAGAGCAGACCACGGCGTCCGGCCTGGTCATCCCCGACACCGCCAAGGAGAAGCCCCAGGAGGGCGAGGTCCTGGCGATCGGCCCGGGTCGCATCGACGACCACGGCAACCGCGTCCCGCTCGACGTCGCGGTGGGTGACAAGGTCATCTACAGCAAGTACGGCGGCACCGAGGTCAAGTACGGCGGCGACGAGTACCTCATCCTGTCCGCCCGCGACGTGCTCGCCGTCGTTCAGGGCTGACCTGGCATCCCGGCTGGCGGCGTCGGGCGCGCTCGACGACCGCTACGCGTCCAAGGTCGCCTTCACGCGCCCGCCTTGCCAGCCGGGCGCCAGATCACCCCTGCTCGCTAGGAAGGTTTGAAACATGTCCAAGATCCTGGAGTTCGACGAGACGGCACGGCGCTCCCTGGAGCGCGGCGTCGACGCCCTGGCCGACGCGGTCAAGGTGACGCTCGGCCCGAAGGGCCGTTACGTCGTCCTCGACAAGAAGTGGGGAGCCCCCACGATCACCAACGACGGCGTGACCGTCGCCCGCGAGGTCGAGCTCGACGACCCGTTCGAGAACCTCGGCGCCCAGCTGACCAAGGAGGTCGCCACCAAGACCAACGACGTCGCCGGCGACGGTACGACGACGGCGACCGTGCTCGCCCAGGCGATGGTCCACGAGGGCCTGCGCGCCGTGGCGGCCGGCGCCAACCCGATGGGCCTCAAGCGCGGCATGGACGCCGCCGCCGAGGCCGTCGGCGATGCCCTGCGTGACGCGGCCCGCGAGGTCGACTCCAAGGAGGACATGGCCTCGGTCGCCACGATCTCCAGCCGCGACGCCGTGATCGGCGAGCTGCTCGCGGAGTCGTTCGACAAGGTCGGCAAGGACGGCGTGATCACGGTCGAGGAGTCCAACACCATGGGCACCGAGCTCGAGTTCACCGAGGGCATGCAGTTCGACAAGGGCTACATCTCGGCGTACTTCGTCTCCGACC
>JBAUWD010000371.1:0-2142 GCA_049583575.1 Nocardioides sp. | reverse complement strand
GCCGGAGGCTCCGCCGGCCACTCCGCCGACCGCACCCGGCACGGCCCGTCCGTGGCAGGACTTCGGCAGCGTGCCCGACGAGTGGGCGGCGCCACCGCTCTCGTCGTACGACGCGCGCCCGGCCCGGCGCGAGGGCTCCCGGCCGGCCACCCTGCTGTGGGCCTGCGTGCTCACCTGGGTCTTCGCGGGGCTGGCCATCGCCGTGCTCGCCGGCTCGGTCGCGGTGCTGGCCCGCAGCCCGCACCTCGTGCTCGACAAGATGCACGAGCAGAACCCCGAGCTCGCCTCCCAGGGCGTCAGCGACCACATGGTCGTCGTGGTCGGCTTCATCACCTGCGGGCTCTTCATGGTGTGGTCCGTCGCGGCCGTCGTCTTCGCCGTGCTCGCGTTCCGGCGCCGGCGACTGGGATGGTCCGCCCTCACCGTCTCGACCGGCGGAGTCGTCGTGGTGTGCCTCCTCGGCGCGATCGGCTCCCTCGTGGTGCTGGTGCCGCTGGCCGGCGCCCTCGCGGCGGTCACCCTGCTGGTGCGGCCCGAGGTGCGGCGCTGGTTCGGGTGATCAGCGGCTGAGGTCGGTCGTGGCGAGCCGACGCAGCCCCTCGTCGATCACTCCGGACTCCTTGCAGAACGTCCATCGCACCAGCTGTTCTCCGGCGTCGGAGTCGTGGAACGGCTGGGTGGGGATCGCGACCACCCCGGCCCGGTCGGGCAGCGCGAGGCAGAACTCCAGCCCGTCGCGCCACCCCAGAGCCGAGATGTCGGTGACCGCGAAGTAGGTGCCCTCGGGGCGTCGTACGCCGAGCCCGAGCTTCTCCAGTCCCTCGCACAGCAGGTCGCGCCGCTCCTCGAGGCTGGCGGCCAGCTCGCGCGGCCAGTCCGGCTCGTGGTCCAGCGCGTGTGCGATCGCGGGCTGGAGCGGGGCACCCGACGTGAACGTCAGCCACTGCTTGGCCGCGAGCACCGCGGACACCAGGTCGGCCGGCCCGGTGGCCCACCCGACCTTCCAGCCCGTGACGCTGTAGGACTTGCCGGAGCTCGACAGGGTGAGCGTGCGCTCGAACATGCCGGGCAGGGTCGCCAGCGGCACGTGCTCGTGGTCGTCGAAGGTGAGGTGCTCGTAGACCTCGTCGGTGATCACGACGAGGTCGTGCTCGACCGCCACGTCCGCGACCGCCGCCAGCTCTGCCCGGGTCAGCACGGTGCCGGTCGGGTTGTGCGGCGAGTTGAGCAGTACGACGCGCGTGCGCGGGGTGACTGCGGCGCGGAGCTCGTCGGGGTCGAGGCGGAAGTCCGGGGCGCGCAGCGTCACCGGTCGTCGTACCCCGCCCGCGATCTGGATCATCGCGACGTAGGAGTCGTAGTAGGGCTCGAGCACCACGACCTCGTCACCGGGGTCGACGAGCCCGAGCAGGGCGGCCGCGATGCCCTCGGTGCAGCCGGTCGTCACCAGGACCTCGGTGTCCGGGTCGAGCTCGAGCCCGTAGTGACGCTGCTGGTGCCGGGCGACCGCCTGCCGGAGGGCGGGTACGCCGATGCCGGGGGCGTACTGGTTGGCGCCGCCGGCGATCGCCTCCCTGGCGGCCTCGAGCACCGAGGCCGGGCCGTCGCGGTCGGGGAAGCCCTGGCCCAGGTTGACCGCGCCGGTGCGCACCGCCAGCGCCGACATCGTGGTGAAGATCGTCGGCGGGATTCCGTCGAGGCGGTGCGCGAGCGTCATGCCCGGGCGGCCGCCCAGGCCGCGAGCAGCTCCTCCTCGCGCTCCGGAGTGAGTCCGAGGTGGGGGTTGGTCGCCTGGTCCGGGTGCGCGCCGGCCCACGCCAGCGTGTCGCGTACGACGTCCGCGAACGGCCGGTGCGTCAGCCCCGTGGCCTCGGCCCGGGAGGTGCCCATGGCCAGTGCCAGCTCGGGGCTGCCCTCGGACCAGAGCGGGAGCTGTGCGCCGTCGACCCCCTGGTCGACCAGCCAGTCACCGTCGACCGCGACCAGGTCGGCGTCGCTGCCCAGCGCGGAGACCGTCTCGGCGAGCAGCTCGCCGAACGTCGTGGCCGGACGGGCGGCGGTGAACGCGCCGCTGACCCCCTGCTCCGCGAGCCGGATCGTCCAGGCACCCATGTCGCGGGCGTCGATGCACTGCATCGGCGC
>JBAUWD010000370.1:0-3517 GCA_049583575.1 Nocardioides sp. | reverse complement strand
ATGCTGGCCCGCGCACCCTGCGCCCGGATCTCGCGGGCCAGCCGCACCGGTGCGGCGGCGGCCTCGACGTGGAAGGTCACGCTCGCCGCGCCCGCCTCGACGTACGCCGCGGCGTTGCGGTCGGCGTCGGTGATCATCAGGTGGGCGTCGATCGGCTGCGTCGTACTCCGCGCCAGCGCCGCCACGGTCTCGGGGCCGAACGTCAGGTTGGGCACGAAGTGGTTGTCCATCACGTCGACGTGGATCCAGTCGGCACCGGGGATGCGCGCCAGCTCGGCGCCGAGGTTCGCGAAGTCGGCGGTCAGGATGCTCGGCGTGATCTGGATGGCCACGGACCGATCCTAGGGCTCCCGGAGCTTCTCGAGCCGTGCGCGCAGGGCGGTGACGCGGTGCGCATTGCCGTGGAGCCCGACGTAGCGCTCGCCGTACGCCGCGAGCAGCGCGTCGTCGAGCCGTCGTACGGCGCCGGGTGGGTAGCGGTAGTCCATCCGCTCGCCGATCGCCGTCTCGTCGGCGGCGCGCAGCACCTCGCCGAGCTCGTCGAGCGAGGTGATGCCGAGCTCGAGCAGGAGCCCGGACACCCAGACGTAGTGGTCACTCCGGGACCAGCCGGCGTCGGCGTACTGGCCGGCGAGGAACGCCGCGAGCTCGCGCGCGTCGAGGCGCGGGTCGTCGCCGGCGGAGCCCGCCTCGACATGCTCGCCGCTCGACACCGGCCCTCGGAGGCGGTCGCGGATCGTGGTGAACTCCTGGTCGGCCAGCTCCAGCAGCCCGGCCGCCAGGGTGAAGCGGCGGTCGAAGTCGTGGGCATGCTCCGCGGGGACGGTGCCCTTGTAGCGGATGTCGTGCTCGAACTCGGCCCACGCGTGCTGGAGCACGGTCCGGATCTGGACCTGGACGTTGCGCCCGGCCAGGTGCGCGTAGGCCTGCTGGCCCTCGCGCGCCGCGTCGAGCGCGATCTGGAGGTGCCGGCTGGCGTAGCCGAAGCGCCCCTCGCTGGCGGTCTCGCGGCCCAGGTCGCGGTCGTCCCTGACGACCACCTGGTCGCCCATCAGCTCGGCGACCGCGTCCACGTCCGCGCGCACGTAGGTGATCACGCGGACGCCGATCTGGTCGCCGATCTCGCGCAGCGGGTCTGTGTAGAGACGCACTCCGTCGGCCGACCGGGTCGCCTTCTCGGCGAACGAGGCGACGCTCTTCGTACGCCCCGACACCGTGAGGTAGTTGATGCCGGCCTCGTCGAGCAGGCTGGTCACCAGGTCGACCGCCTCCGCACCCGCGAGCACGAGCTCGTCGTGGCCCGCGGCGTACTCGGCGACCGCGGCGACCGCGGGATCACCCGGATCGGCGACGGCCGGCTCGGGTCCGGATCCCCCCGCGGGGTCGCTCGAGGAGGCGGCCGAGCGGCGACCCTGGGCCCGACCCGGATCCGTCATGCCTCCTCCTCGTCGCGGCCGGTGGTCGAGGTGAGGCCCGCGGCCTCGTCGCGGTCGGCCCACTCGCGCAACGGGGTGATGTCGAAGACGTGGTCGTCGATGTCCTCGTGCAGGTCGCCCAGCTCGGCGTACCTCCCGGGCACGGTGGCCATCGTGAAGTCGTGGGGGTCGCAGTCGTCGACCTCGTCCCAGCGCACCGGGGTCGAGACCCGGGCGTCGGGGAAGCCGCGCACCGAGTACGCCGCGGCGATGGTGTGGTCGCGGGCGTTCTGGTTGTAGTCGACGAAGAGGTGGTGGGGGTCGCGGTCCTTGCGCCACCACAGCGTGGTCACGTCGTCGGGCATCCGGCGCTCGACCTCCCGGGCGAACGCGAGCGCGGCCCGACGTACCTCCTTGTGACCGTGGTCGGGCCTGATGCGGACGTAGACGTGCAGCCCCTTGCCGCCGCTGGTCTTGGGGTAGCCGACCGCGCCCAGCTCGTCGAGGATCTCGTGGGTCACGCCGGCCACCCGCTGCACCTGCGCGAAGTCGCTGAGCGGCCCGGGATCGAGGTCGATCCGCCACTCGTCGGGCTTCTCGGGATCCTCGCGACGGCTGTTCCACGGGTGGAACTCCACGGTCGACATCTGGACCGCCCAGATCACCGCACCGAGCTCGGTCACGCAGAGCTCGTCGGCGGTGCGGTTCCAGCGCGGGAAGTGGAGCTGCACGGTCTCGACCCAGTCGGGGGCGCCGGACGGCAGCCGCTTCTGGTGCACCTTCTCGCCGGCGAGGCCCGTCGGGAAGCGGTGGAGCATGCACGGCCGCTCGTACAGGGCGTTCACGATGCCCGGGCCGACGCTCAGGTAGTACTCCACCAGGTCGAGCTTGGTCGCTCCGCTCTCCGGGAAGTAGACGCGCTCGGGGTTGGTCACCTTCACCACGCGGTTGTCCACCTCGATCTCGGTGAACGGGCTCGCCATGCGTCAACGCTAGCGGTCGTACGGCGTACCGTGCCGCCGTGGACCTCGACCAGCCGCCGGTGGTGCGCATCACCGCGGACCCGGAGCACCCGTTGCCGGCGCACCGGTGGCCGGCCGACATCCCGGCCGTCACGCAGCTCCTGACGGAGGGGCTGACCCTGGCCAAGGGGGTGACGTTCCTGGTGGGAGAGAACGGCTCGGGCAAGTCCACGCTCGTCGAGGCCGTGGCCATGGCCTACGGGTTGGGCAGCGAGGGTGGCTCCACCGGGAGCCGGCACGGGACCCGGAGCTCGGAGTCCCCGCTGTCGCGGAGCCTGCGCCTGCAGCGCGGTCTCGGTGCGGGGCGATGGGGGTTCTTCCTGCGGGCCGAGACGATGCACGGCTACTACACCTACCTGGAGGAGAGCCAGGTCCCCTTCCGGGCGCCGTCCGATCCGGTCTTCCACGAGCTGAGCCACGGCGAGTCGTTCCTCGCCGTGATCGCCCGCCGCTTCGACACCCCCGGGTTCTACTGCCTCGACGAGCCCGAGGCCGCACTGTCGTTCACCTCGACGCTGAGCCTCGTGCAGTCCCTGCTCTCCCTGGCCGCCGAGGGCGGGCAGGTGCTCTGCGCCACCCACTCACCGGTCCTGGCGGCGCTGCCGGGCGCGACGCTGCTCGAGGTGGGCGAGTGGGGGCTCCGCGAGACCACGTGGGAGGACCTCGAGCTGGTGTGGCACTGGAAGCGCTTCCTCGACAGTCCCGAGGCGTATCTGCGACATCTCCGGAGCGACTGAGCGCGTCCGGTCAGCGGCGACGCAGCAGCGCGACGAACATCGCGTCCGTGCGCTGGCGGTGCGGCCACAGCTGGACGGTGCCGGGCAGGGGGCCGTCGCTGTCGGGTACGGCGAGCGGCACCGGCTCGAGATCCGCGTCGGGACGGGCCGCCAGCACGCGGGTGACCACCCCGCCGGTCTCGGCGAGCACCGGGGAGCAGGTCGCGTAGACCACCACGCCGCCGGGACGGACCAGCGACAGGGCCGAGGTGAGCAGCGCGGCCTGGAGCTCGACCAGACCGGGCAGGTCGTCCGGACGTTTGTGCCAGCGTGCCTCGGGCCGGCGGCGCAGGGCACCGAGGCC
>JBAUWD010000369.1:0-9886 GCA_049583575.1 Nocardioides sp. | reverse complement strand
GGTCAAGAAGAAGTACGGCCGCAACCTGTCGTGGGCCGACCTCATCGTGCTGGCGGGCAACGTGTCGCTCGAGTCCATGGGCTTCTCGACCTTCGGGTTCGGCGGCGGGCGCGAGGACGTGTGGGAGCCCGACGAGGACGTCTACTGGGGTCCCGAGCAGACGTGGCTGGGCGACGAGCGCTACACCGGCGACCGCGAGCTCGAGAACCCGCTCGCCGCCGTGCAGATGGGTCTGATCTACGTCAACCCGGAGGGCCCGAACGGCACCCCCGACCCGGTCGCGGCCGCGCGCGACATCCGGGAGACCTTCCTCCGGATGGCGATGAACGACGAGGAGACCGTGGCGCTCATCGCGGGTGGCCACACCTTCGGCAAGACCCACGGTGCGGCCGACCCCCAGGCGAACGTCGGCCCCGAGCCCGAGGCCGCTCCCCTGGAGCAGCAGGGCCTCGGCTGGAAGAACGCCTTCGGCACGGGCAAGGGCAAGGACGCGATCACCAGCGGACTGGAGGTGACCTGGACGGCCACGCCGACCCGGTGGAGCAACGGGTTCCTCGAGAACCTCTTCGGCTACGAGTGGGAGCTCACCACGAGCCCGGCCGGCGCCCACCAGTGGCAGGCCAAGGACGGCGCGGGTGCGGGCACGATCCCCGGTCCCGACGCGTCGTCGGCCATGCGTCCCCCCACGATGCTGACCACGGACCTGTCGCTGCGGATGGACCCCGTCTACGAGCCGATCGCCCGTCGCTTCCTCGAGCACCCCGACGAGCTCGCCGATGCGTTCTCGCGGGCGTGGTTCAAGCTGACCCACCGGGACATGGGCCCGATCCAGCGCTACCTGGGCCCCGAGGTCCCGACCGAGGTCCTGCTCTGGCAGGACCCCGTCCCGCCGGTGACGCACGAGCTCGTCGGAGCCGACGACGTCGCCGCTCTCAAGCGCCAGGTCCTCGACTCCGGACTCTCGGTCTCCGACCTGGTCCGCACCGCCTGGGCCTCGGCCTCGTCGTTCCGTGGCAGCGACAAGCGCGGCGGCGCGAACGGCGCCCGCATCCGGCTCGAGCCGCAGAGCGGCTGGGAGGTCAACGACCCCGACCGGCTCGCGAACGTGCTGCGCACCCTCGAAGGGATCGCCGACTCCTTCAACGCCGGTGCCGGTGACAAGCGGATCTCGCTGGCCGACCTGATCGTGCTCGCGGGGAACGCCGCGGTGGAGCATGCGGCGGCGCAGGCCGGCCACACCGTCGAGGTGCCGTTCACCCCCGGTCGCACCGACGCGACCCAGGAGATGACCGACGTCGAGTCCTTCGCGGCGCTCGAGCCCGGCGCGGACGGGTTCCGCAACTACCTCGGCAAGGGCCAGCGACTCCCGGGCGAGTACCTCCTCGTCGACAGGGCGAACCTGCTGACCCTCAGCGCACCGGAGATGACGGTGCTGGTCGGTGGTCTGCGGGTGCTCGGTGCCAACCACCAGGGGTCTTCGCTCGGCGTACTCACCACCTCGCCCGGCACGCTGACCAACGACTTCTTCGTGAACCTCCTCGACCTCGCAACGACGTGGCACCCCACGTCGGAGGACTCCGAGACCTTCGAGGGTCGCGACTCGTCCACCGGCGAGGTCCGGTGGACCGGAAGCCGGGTCGACCTGGTGTTCGGCTCGAACTCCGAGCTGCGGGCACTGGCCGAGGTCTACGCCAGCGACGACGCGCGCGAGACGTTCGTCCACGACTTCGTCGACGCGTGGTGCAAGGTGATGGAGCTCGACCGGTTCGATCTCCGCTGACCCCGGGTGACTCTCATCAGAACGGTGAGTGACACGGAGGCTCTCGATGCAGTAGGCAAGGGCTCATGACTCTCAACAGCCTGGAGATCGCCACCGCCGCCACCCTGCGCCCGATCTCCGAGGTCGCCGCAGACATGGGGATCGACGACGGTCATCTCGAGCACTACGGCGCCGGCGTCGCGAAGATCGAGCTCTCGACCCTGGACACCCCGCGGCCTCCGGACGCTCCGCGCGCCAAGTACGTCGTGGTCACCGCGGTGACACCGACCCCGCTCGGCGAGGGCAAGACCACGACGAGTGTCGGGCTGACCCAGGGCCTGGTGGCGCGTGGCGCGAGAGCCGTGGTCGCGCTGCGCCAGCCCTCGATGGGCCCGACGTTCGGCATCAAGGGCGGGGCGGCCGGCGGCGGCTACAGCCAGGTGGTGCCGATGGAGCGGCTCAACCTGCACCTCACCGGTGACTTCCACGCCGTCACCGCTGCGCACAACCTCCTGGCCGCGGCGGTCGACAATGAGCTGCACCACCGGGGGCCGCTGGACCTCGACCCACGGGCGGTGACGTGGCGACGGGTGATGGACGTCAGCGACCGGTCGCTGCGCAACGTCGTCATCGGCCTCGGGGCGCGCATGGACGGCGTCACCCGCGAGAGCGGCTTCGACATCACCGCCGCCAGCGAGGTGATGGTGATCCTCACGCTCAGCACCTCGTTGCAGGACCTGAGGGAGCGCCTCGGCCGCATCGTCGTCGGCAGCAACTCGGAGGGCAAGCCCGTCACCGCCGAGGACCTCCAGGTCGCAGGAGCGATGGCGGTCATCTTGAAGGACGCGCTGAAGCCCAACCTGCTGCAGACGCTGGAGGGCGGCCCCGCCCTCATCCACTGCGGCCCGTTCGGCAACATCGCCACCGGCACCTCGTCGGTCATCGCCGACCAGATCGCGCTCGCCAAGTCCGACATCGTGGTGACCGAGGCGGGATTCGGCGCCGACATGGGCGCGGAGCGGTTCTTCGACGTGAAGTGCCGGGTCGGTGGCATGTCCCCCGACCTCGCCGTGGTGGTGACCACGGTCCGCGCCATGAAGGCCCACTCCGGACGCTTCTCGATCCAGCCCGGGAAGGGCCTGCCGCCCGAGATGCTCGAGGAGAACACCGACGACGTCACGGCTGGGCTCCCCAACCTCGAGGCCCACATCGAGATCGTCCGCCGCTTCGGGGTCACGCCGGTCGTGGCGATCAACGCGTTCCCCGACGACCACCGTTCGGAGCACGAGGTCATCGAGCAGCTGTGCGCCCGGCTGGGCGTGCGGTGCGCGATCGGCCGCCATGCCGCCCAGGGGGGAGCCGGCGCACTCGAGCTGGCCGACGTGGTCATGGAGGAGCTGGAGAAGGGGTCCGACTTCCGCTTCCTCTACGACCTGTCCGCCCCGCTCGTGGAGAAGATCGAGACCGTGGCGACCCAGGTCTACGGCGCGGACGGCATCGACCTCGCTCCGAGCGCGGCCCGGGCACTCGCGGAGTTCGAACGGCTCGGCTTCGGCGAGCTCCCCGTCGTCATCGCCAAGACCCATCTGTCGATCAGCTCCGACCCGAAGCTGCACGGCGCTCCCAAGGGCTGGCGGCTGCCGGTGCGCGAGGTGCGGGCCGCCGTGGGTGCGGGCTACGTCTACGCGATCTGCGGCGACATCCGCACCATGCCCGGCCTGCCCGCCCACCCGAATGCCACGCGGATCGACCTCGACGCCGACGGCAACGTGGTCGGCCTCTTCTGAGGACGTCCGCACCGCGGCGTGAGGCGCCGGCGGGGGTCCGTGACCCCGCGACCCTCGGCCACCGCGCTCAGGGGGACAGCGGCTTGAGGGCGAAGTAGAGCTCTCGGTACCGGGCATGGGCCTCGAGGTACTGCTGGTGCCGCTCGGCGTCGGGTTCGTACTCCCGCGGCTCGTAGCTGACGAAGGCGTCGACGGCGTCGGCGACGCTCGCGTGCTCGCCGCCTCCGACGGCGGCGAGGATCGCCGCGCCGGTGGCGGTCGTCTCGACGTTGGTCGGGGTGCGCACCGGCAGGCCGATCACGTCCGCCTTGATCTGGCGCCACAGGTCGCTCTTGGCCCCGCCACCGACGATGGTCACCCGGTGGACGTCGACGCCCGCGGCCACCATCGCCAGGAGGATGTCGCGGAGCGCGAAGGCGCTCCCCTCGAGCACCGCCCGCGTCAGGTGGGCTCGCGTGTGGGCGAGGGTGAGGCCGAAGAACGCCGCCCGCGCGGCTCCGTTCCACTCGGGCGACATGGCACCCTGCATGCACGGGAGGAACAGGAGGCCGTCCGCTCCGGCCGGTACCTCGGCCGCGTCGTCCACGAGCTGGACGTAGGCGTCCGGACCGCCGCGCGCCTCCGCCTCACGCTCGGTCGCGCCGAAGTGGTCTCGCCACCAGCGCAGGTTGCCCCCGGAGACGAAGCCGGGGTTCTCCATCAGCCAGGTGTCCGCATCGCCGTGCGGGTGACACTCCACGAGCATGGTCGGGTCGGCTCGGGGTGCGAGGGTCACCGCGCAGACGGGCTCCGCCGTCCCGACGACGTCGCAGACCTCGCCCGGCGCGAACACCCCGGCCCCGAGCGTCGCGGACATCTCGTCGCCGCAGCCCGCCACCACCAGACATGAGGGTGCCAGGCCCGTGGCCTCGGCGAAGCCCGGGGCGACCGTGCCGACGACCTCCGTGCCCCCGACGAGCCGCGGCAGCATCTCCGGAGCGATCTCCGCTGCGTCCAGGACGGGCTGGGACCAGTGTCGCGTCCGGACGTCCAGCAGGCCCAGCGACGAGGCGTTGCTGTAGTCGCAGGCGACCTCCCCCGTCACCTCGCCCACGACGTAGGCGCCCGGTGGCAGGAGGAGGGCCGCCCGGGTGAACACGTCCGGCTCGTTGTCGCGCACCCAGAGCGCCTTGAACACCGCGTGCGAGGAGTCGAGGTTGACGCCGACGGCACCGTAGAAGTCGGCCGGCGCGATCCGCTTCGCGAGCTCCGCCGCCTGGTCCTCGGCACGCCGGTCCATCCAGATCAGCGCCGGTCGGAGCGGTCGCCTCCTCGCGTCGCACACCACGACGCCGTCGAGCTGGGACCCGAAGGAGATCGCCTTGACGGCCGAGCCTCCGGCGGGCAGCCCGTCGACCAGACGCCGTACGCCTGCCCGGATCGCGTCCAGCCACTCGGTGGGGTCCTGCTCGGCCCACCCCGGACGCGGGTAGGAGAGCCGGTGCTCCTGGTACGACGACGCCACCAGCGTTCCGTCGACGGTGAAGAGCGCGGCGTTCGTGCCCTGGCTCCCGACGTCGCAGCCGATGACGTAGGGCCCGCTCACGGCTGGATGACGACCTTGAGGCCGGCCCCGGAGCGGATCGTCTCGAACCCCTGGGCGATCTGGTCCAACGGGAAGCGGTGGGTCACGACCGCCGCGAGGTCGTCCCTCCTCCGGTCCAGGTAGTCCATGGTGATCCGGTACTGACGCTCGGTGGCACCGTAGGCGCCCAGGATCGCCAGCTCCTTGTAGTGGAGCTGGTTCATGTCCAACGGGCTGACCGGGTCGTGCTTGGGCAGCCCGGCGAAGTAGACGACCCGGGCCCTCTTGGCCGCCATCTCCAGAGCGCTCTGCTGCGCCTGCTTGGACGGCGCGGCCACCGAGATCCGCTCGGCACCGACACCGTCGGTCCGACTGAGCACCTCGTCGACGGCGGTCTCGTCGGTGCTCACCCAGGCGTCGTCGACGAACGAGCCGACGACGCCGAGCGCGAGATCGAGACGCTCCCTGCTGATGTCGGAGAGGAGGACCTGGCGAGCCCCTCGGTCACGCGCCATCATCGCCTGCCAGCAACCGATGGGACCCGCCCCCAGGATCACGACCGTGTCACCGAGCCCCACGTCCAGGACCTCGATCCCGTTGAGGGCACAGGCGAACGGGTCCGCGACCGTGGCCAGGTCCGCGGACAGGTCGTCCGGCAGCGCGATGAGGTTCTTGGTGGCGATCGGTGGCACCGCCGCGAACTCCGAGAAGGCTCCGGGGAACGGGTCGTACCCGTAGAGCAGATGGTGCTCGCAGAGGTTCTGGAAGCCCTCGCTGCAGTAGCGGCAACGACCGCACGTCAGGATCGACCCGAGGAACACCCGGTCTCCGGGCTTCACACCCTGCGGCAGGTCGGCGTCCGGTCCGACCTCCTCGAGCACGCCGACCGCCTCGTGACCGAGGACCCACGGGGACGGCGCCCTCGGGTCGCCGTTGAAGAAGGTCCGGGCGTCCGTGCCGCAGATGCCGCACGCCTCGATCCGGAGCATCGCGCCGGCCGGGTCGAGCCCGGGCTCGGCGGTCTCCCGGACCTCGACCTCGCCGACCCCGGTCATGAAGGCGGCCTTCATCGGCGGTCTCCCTCCTCGAGCTCGTGAGTGAGCTCGTCGAAGGCCTTCGCTGCGGTCCAGCGGTCCCGGATCACGTGCGACAGGGCCCGGGTGATCGCCTCCGGGGACTCGTGCATGAAGATGTTCCGGCCGACCGAGCAGCCGATCGCCCCCGCCGCGACCGCCTCCTCCATCCGGCGCAGCAGTTCGCGGTCCTCCAGCCGTGAGCCACCCGCCAGGACCACGGGGATGCCGTTGGCGGCCTCGACCAGCTTGGCGAAGGAGTCCTGGTCTCCGGGCCAGTTCGTCTTGACGATGCTGGCCCCGAGCTCGGCGCAGAGCCGCACGTTGCGGCGCAGGTACTCGAAGCCGTACGTCGCGGAGAGCGACTCCACCGACGCGTACGTGGTCGGGAACTCGGCCTCCGCGATGAACGGCATACCCAGGAGTGCGCACTCGCGTCCGACTGCGGCGAGCGTTCGGACCATGCCCGGCTCGGTGTCACCGCCCAGGGCGGTGAAGAGGACGACCGCGTCCGCACCCACGCGGAGTGCCTCCTCGACGTCGGCGATCTGGATCACCTCGGGACGGTCCCCGTCCGGCGCGGCCGACGCCGACAGCAGGAGGGCGAGTGACGTGTCGGGGGCGAACGCAGGCTGGGCGATCCGGATCATGCCCTTCGACATCATGATCACGTTCGCTCCGCCCGACACGGCCTCCGCCGTGCGGCTCGCGATATCGGCCAGCGGCTCGAGGAACACCGGCGAGGTCATGCCGTGGTCCAGTGCGCAGATGACCGACACGCCGCTGGCGTCGATCACCCGCTTGAGTCGCATCGTGTGTCCGACGTCAGTGGTCATGTCAGCTTCCTTTCGGGCCGCGGCGGATGACCGAGAAGTCGAAGGCCTCCGCCAGGTGGTATTCGTGGGACAGGAGCACAGGGCGACCGTTGCTCGCGTAGTCGACCTGCCAGAGGTAGACCAGGAGAGCCCCGGGCTCGACCGAGAGCCGGGAGGCGAGGTAGGAGTCGGCCAGGATCGGGCGCAGCGTCGCGACCCCGTGGTCCACGGCGATGTGCAGGTCCTCGCGCAGCACGTCGTAGATCGACCCCTCGAGCATCCTCCCCACGACGGCGTCCCGGTCGCCGGCGAGGTCCTTGACGAGGAGGTCCCGCGAAAGGACCACCGGAGCGTCATCGGCGGTCCGGACGCGATCGATCACGAGGAGGTTGGTCCCTGGCGAGACGCCGAGGTGGGTCGCGTTCTCGACCGTGGCCGGCTCCACCCGGAACGTGGCACCCCGGGTGCCCGGGCGCATCCCCGCCGCGACGATCGCCTCGGTGACCCCGAAGTTGAGATCGAGACTGTTGACCATGCGGGGGCGATCCGTGACGAAGGTGCCCGAGCCGCGACGGCGCTCGACCATCCCGTCGGTGGCCAGCGCCTGCAGGGCCTCGCGCACCGTGGCCCGGGAGACGCTGAGCTCGGCGGCCAGGTCCGGCTCCGACGGCAGGCGGGAGCCCGTCGGAAGACTCCCGTCCTCGATCCGGCGCACGAGCTCCTCACGGACCGAGCTGGAGCGGAGTCGGCGCCCTCGCCGGGGCGTCCGACCGTGCGTGGTCATCTGGCGGGGTCCTCTCGTCGAAGGCGCGTGTGCGGAGCATAGCCACTTGTCTGACAAGTTGTCAGGTTGGATCCCCACTGGCTCTGTGGCGCCCTTGACACGACCGGGCACCGGTGCTCTGCTTGTCCGACAAATGCCCCGGAGCGTCGCCTGAATCGGGGAGGACGCGCCTCGAGGCTGATCATGGTCAGCTGGCACGGCTAGGGAGGTTGGGCGTGGCCAAGAGAACTGGGGTCCGGGGCGCAGTCAGTTACGTGGAAGCGGAGGCGGAGTACTTCGCGAAGAGGAAGCTGCGCCGGCACGCGGCGTTCTGGTCGATCTGGGCGCTCGGCGTCGGAGCGGTCATCTCGGGTGACTTCTACGGCTGGAACGCCGGACTGACGACCGGCGGCCTGGGCGGCCTGTTGATCGCGACCGCGGTCGTGGCGGTCATGTACTACGGCCTGGTCTACTCCATCGCGGAGATGGCGCCGGCGCTCCCCCACACCGGCGGGGCGTACTCGTTCGCCCGGTCGGCGATGGGGCCGTGGGGCGGGTTCAGCACGGGCCTGGCCGAGAACATGGAGTACGTCATCACGCCGGCGGTCGTCGTGGCCGCGATGGGTGCGCTGATGCAGAGCATCGTCGTCGACATCTTCAACGTGACCGGCTCACCGTGGTGGAACGGCCAGCCGTTCTGGTGGCTGGTCTTCTACGTCATCTTCGTCGCGATCAACGTGGTCGGCATCGAGGCGACCATGCGCGTCACCGTCTTCGTGACCATCTTGGCGCTCGCCGTCCTCGCGTTCTTCTACCTCGCGGCCCTGGTCAGTGGAAAGATCCACACGGGCGCGTGGTTCAACATCGGTGACAGCGGCCAGCAGGTGGCCAACGGCCACGGGTCCTTCCTGCCGCACGGCGTCAAGGGGATCTTCCAGTCCCTGCCGTTCGCCATCTGGTTCTACCTCGCGATCGAGGAGCTTCCGCTCGCCTCCGAGGAGTCCGTCGACCCGGCCCGCGACATGCCGAAAGCGGCCCGGTGGGGCATGCACACGCTGCTCATCGCCAGCATCCTGACGCTGTTCATCAACGCCGGCCTCGACGGTGGCTCCTACGGGATCGGAGCCTCGCTCACGCCGCTCTTCGACGGGTTCAAGGCCATCTTCGGTGACAACGTCGGAGCCGCCCTGCTCGGCCTGATCGGACTGATCGGACTGATCGCGAGCTTCTTCACGATCATCTACGCCTACGGCCGCAACACCTACTCGCTGTCCAGAGCGGGCTACTTCCCACGGTTCCTGTCGATCACGCACGGAACCCGGCAGACCCCCCATGTCGCCCTGGTCGCCGGCGCGATAGTCGGGTACTTCGTGGTCTGGCTGCAGTGGCAGGTGACGAACTCGGGTGGGTCGACCAACGTCGTGGCGGCCGTCTTGAACATGGCCGTGTTCGCCGCGGTCATCTCGTACGCCCTCCAGTGCGTGTCGTTCATCCTGCTGAGGCGCAACCTGCCGAACATCGAACGTCCCTACCGGAGCCCGGTCGGCGTCCCCGGTGCGGCCATCGCCGGCGTGATCGCCCTCGTCTCCCTGGTGTCGATCTTCCTCAACCACGCCTACCGACCCGGCGTGTACGGCGTCGCGATCTACTACGTGCTCGGCATCTTGTACTTCGCGATCGCCGGTCGACACCGCCTCGTGCTCTCGCCCGAGGAGGAGTTCGCGATGACCCTGGGTGAGCACGGACACCCGGAGCGCGAGGGCTACGGCCAGACCCACGTCGGCGACGTCGGCGAGACCGGCACCGAGGAACCGGCGACCACCGACTGACCCTGTTGGTCTGAGGTACGATCTCAGACCATTGACAAGCGGCGCGCCGCTGGCAGACTGGCGGCGTGACCGCAGAGCCGACGCCCGACCTGGCACGGGTCGTGCTCCGTCCGGTGCTCGGGCACCACGCGTTCGAGGCGTGCGTCGAGCAGATCGCGACCTCCATCCGGCTCGGCGTCCACGCCAACGGCTCGACGCTGCCGTCGGAGCGGGAGCTGGCCGAGCGCATGCACGTCTCGAGGGCCACGGTGCGTGAGGCCATCGCGGCCCTCCGCACCGCCGGCATGGTGCGGACG
>JBAUWD010000368.1:0-2696 GCA_049583575.1 Nocardioides sp. | reverse complement strand
ACGTCGTCGCGGTGATGGTGCCCGACTCCCCCGACGTCCAGCAGGTGCTGACCGGGGAGGGCGGGGTCTTCGACAGTGCCCGCGCGGGCACCCTGGTGATCGACTTCTCCAGCATCCGGCCCGACGTGACCGCCGACCTGGCCACCCGGGCCGGGAGCCGGGGGTTCCGGCTGCTCGACGCACCCGTCTCGGGCGGAGAGGCCGGTGCCAAGAGCGCCGCCCTGTCGATCATGGTGGGCGGCGAGGCGGCTGACTTCGCGGCGGCCGCACCCGTCTTCGACGCCGTCGGCAAGACGATCGTCCACGTCGGACCCAACGGAGCGGGGCAGACCGTCAAGGCCGCCAACCAGCTGATCGTGGCGACCAACATCCAGGCCGTCGCCGAGGCGCTGGTCTTCCTCGAGGCGTACGGCGTCGACACGGCCGCGGCTCTCGACGTCCTCGGTGGCGGCCTGGCCGGCTCAGCGGTGCTGAACCAGAAGCGCGGCAACATGACGAGCCGGTCCTTCGCGCCCGGCTTCCGGATCGACCTGCACCACAAGGACCTGGGCATCGTCACCAGCGCCGCGCGCGAGGCGGGCGTGGTCCTGCCGGTCGGCGCGGTGCTGGCCCAGCTGATGGCGTCCGCGCGAGCCAACGGCGACGGCGGCCTCGACCACTCCGCGCTGCTGCGCGGCGTCGAGCGCCTGTCCGGCATCCCCACCGACGACACCGACCAGGAAGGCACCTGAGATGGCCCGCATGACAGCCGCCGAGGCGGCGGTGGAGATCTTGAAGAAGGAAGGCGTCACCCACCTCTTCGGACTACCGGGGGCGGCGATCAACCCGTTCTACAAGGCGATGAAGACGCGCGGCGGACTGCACCACACGCTGGCCCGGCACGTCGAGGGCGCCTCCCACATGGCCGAGGGGTTCACCCGGGCGAAGGCCGGCAACATCGGGGTCTGCGTCGGCACCAGCGGCCCCGCCGGCACCGACATGATCACCGGCCTGTACTCCGCGAGTGCCGACTCGATCCCGATCCTGTGCATCACCGGCCAGGCGCCGGTCGCCAAGCTGCACAAGGAGGACTTCCAGGCGGTCGACATCGCGAGCATCGCCGCGCCCCTGACCAAGCTGGCGGTCACCGTGCTCGAGCCGGCCCAGGTGCCGGGCACGTTCCAGGAGGCGTTCCACCGGATGCGCTCGGGCCGCCCCGGCCCGTGCCTGATCGACCTGCCGATCGACGTGCAGATGGCGGAGATCGAGTTCGACGTCGACACCTACGAGCCGTTGGCGCCGCACCGGCCGGCGGCGACCCGGGCCCAGGCCGAGAAGGCGCTCGACATGATGGCCCGGGCCGAGCGACCCCTGATCGTGTCGGGCGGCGGCGTCGTCAACGCCGACGCGGCCGAGCTGCTCGTCGAGCTCGCCGAGCTCACCGGCGTGCCGGTGGTGCCGACCCTGATGGGCTGGGGCACGATCCCCGACGACCATCCGCTCAACGCCGGCATGGTCGGCCTGCAGACCTCCCACCGCTACGGCAACGCCACGATGCTGGCGAGCGACTTCGTGCTCGGGATCGGCAACCGCTGGGCCAACCGGCACACCGGCGGCATCGACACCTACACCGCGGGCCGGACCTTCGTCCACGTCGACATCGCGCCGACCCAGATCGGGCGGGTCTTCGCGCCCGACTACGGGATCGTGTCCGACGCGAAGGCCGCTCTCGAGCAGTTCGTCGAGGTCGCCCGCGAGCGCCGTACGTCGTGGCCGGACCGCACCGCGTGGGCCGAGGCCTGCCGACAGCGCAAGCGGACGATGTGGCGCAGGACCAGCTTCGACAACGTGCCGATCAAGCCGCAGCGGGTCTACGAAGAGATGAACCGCGCCTTCGGCCGCGACACCCGCTACGTGAGCACGATCGGGCTCTCGCAGATCCAGGCGGCCCAGCTGCTGCACGTCTTCGAGCCCCGGCACTGGATCAACGCCGGCCAGGCCGGCCCCCTGGGCTGGACGGTGCCGGCGGCGATCGGCGTCGCCACCGCCGACCCCGAGGCCACCGTGGTGGCGCTGTCGGGCGACTACGACTTCCAGTTCATGATCGAGGAGCTCGCGGTCGGTGCCCAGTTCAACGTGCCCTACATCCACGTGCTCGTGAACAACGCCTACCTCGGCCTGATCCGGCAGAGCCAGCGCGGCTTCGACATGGACTACTGCGTGCAGCTGTCGTTCGACAACATCAACGCGCCGGAGGTCAACGGCTACGGCGTCGACCACGTCAAGGTGGTCGAGGGCCTCGGCTGCAAGGCGATCCGGGTCTTCGAGCCCGACGAGATCCTGCCCGCGCTCGAGCAGGCCAAGAAGATGGTGGTCGAGCACCGGGTGCCGGTGGTCGTCGAGGTCATCCTCGAGCGCGTCACCAACGTGTCGATGGGTACCGAGCTCGACAACGTCACCGAGTTCGAGGAGCTCGCCGAGAGCGGCGTCGACGCGCCGACCGCCCTGTACGCCAACCTGGACTGATGCGGGTCCTGCTCGCGCCCGACAAGTTCAAGGGCACGCTCACCGCCGCGCAGGTCGCGAGCCACCTGGCCCGCGGCCTGCGCTCGGTCGACCGCTCGATCGAGATCCGCACCGTGCCGGTGGCCGACGGTGGAGACGGGCTGCTCGACGCGGTCGTGGCCTGCGGGTTCACCCGGGTCGGGGTCGTGGCC
>JBAUWD010000367.1:0-2332 GCA_049583575.1 Nocardioides sp. | reverse complement strand
GTCGAGCGCCGACGCGAGGGGGACGTCGAGGAACGAGCAGACCGCGACGATCCCGGCCGGCGTGACGCTGTCGCTCAGCGAGCCGAGGGCACGGTCGTCGACGAGGCAGACCTGCGGCGCCTGCGCGACCAGCGCGTCGTACTGCCGGGCCGCGGCGGGCGTCACGAAGACCTCGGTCACGCACCCGTTGCCCAGCGCGCCCTCGACGGCCTTGGGACCGTCGGCGAGGAACAGCCGCCGCTCGGCGCGAACCGAGCGGCGGCTGAGCTTGCGAGCCTCCTTGACCCGAGGGTTGGCCGCGGAGAGTGGTGTCACCGCTGGTCTCGACAGGCTCGACCGACGGTGCTCACCTCTCAGGAGGCCTTGGGTGCGTTGACGTCCTCGGGCAGGGCGGCCTTGGCGGTCTCGACGAGGGCCGCGAACGCGGGTGCGTCGTTGACGGCGAGGTCCGCGAGCATCTTCCGGTCGACCTCGACGCCGGCGAGGTTGAGGCCCTGGATGAAGCGGTTGTAGGTCATCCCCTGGGCGCGGGCCGCGGCGTTGATGCGCTGGATCCACAGGCGGCGGAAGTCGCCCTTGCGCGCCTTGCGGTCACGGTAGCTGTAGACCAGCGAGTGGGTGACCTGCTCCTTCGCCTTGCGGTAGAGGCGCGAGCGCTGGCCGCGGTAGCCGCTGGCGCGCTCGAGGGTGGTACGACGCTTCTTGTGGGCGTTCACTGCCCGCTTGACGCGTGCCATGGTGGTTGTCTCCTTGCAGTTCTCGGGTCTGGTGGCCGGGTGGCCGGTGTGGGCGGCTCGGGCGCCTCGCCCTCAGCGGCCGAGCATCCTCTTGGCGCGCTTGACGTCGGCCTTGTCGAGGTCCACCTCGCCGACGTTGCGGCGGTGCTTGCGGCGGCTGCCCGTGGTCGGCGACGACGCGAACGCCGCCCCGGACTTCCGGCCGGCCTGCAGGCGACGGATCTTCCCGGTGCCGGTCACCTTGAACCGCTTGCTGGCGCCGGAGTGCGTCTTGTTCTTCGGCATCGTTCTCTCTTCCTCGCGTGGTACGTCGTGTGGTCGCGGTGGGCGCGGCCCGTGCTCCGAAACCCTGGTGTGACCTCGTTCTTCTCGATCGCCCTGAGCTTCGCTCAGGCCTCGATCCTCGCTACATCTGTGCCATCGACTCGGCCGTGACCTCGTTCTTCTCGATCGAGCCCTGAGCTTCGCTCAGGCCTCGATCTCGGGATCGAGGTTCTCGGAGCGGCCGCGCGCCTTCTTCTGGGCCACGGCGTGGCCCGCGTTGTGCGCGATCCGCTCCTCCCGCTCCTCGGCCTGCTCGGCGGCCCGGGCGGCGAGGCGGTCCGCCTTGGCCGCCTCCATCTCCACCTTGGCCTCGGCCTTCTTCTTGTGCGGCCCGAGCACCATGATCATGTTGCGGCCGTCCTGCTTGGGCGCCGACTCCACGAAGCCGAGCTCCGTGACGTCTTCGGCCAGACGCTGCAGCAGCCGGAACCCGAGCTCGGGGCGGTGCTGCTCGCGACCGCGGAACATGATGGTGATCTTGACCTTGTCGCCGGCCTTCAGGAAGCGCACGACGTGGCCCTTCTTGGTCGCGTAGTCGTGCGCGTCGATCTTGGGACGAAGCTTCATCTCCTTGATGATCACGTTCGTCTGGTTCCGGCGGGCTTCACGGGCCTTCTGGGCGTTCTCGTACTTGAACTTCCCGTAGTCCATGAGCTTGCAGACCGGCGGACGTGCCATCGGGGCCACCTCGACCAGGTCGAGGTCGGCCTCCTGGGCGAGCTTCAGGGCCTCCCCGGTGGGGACGATCCCGACGGTCTCGCCGTTGGGTCCGACGAGCCGGACCTCGGGTACCCGGATCCGGTCGTTGATGCGTAGCTCGGTGCTGATGTGTCCTCCATGGGTCGTACGGATCGGTGACCGCCACCGAGGACCCCGTACACGACGAGAGCCCCCGCGCGACGCGCGGAGGCTCGAGGGACGCATCGGAGTACGCCGGACGCCGGAACGCCCATCGCACCACGTGCGGACCGGACCCGACGACCTGGTGCGGTCGATGCGGGTGGGAGTGAGCCTCCACTTGTCTGACCGAGCCCGCGAGCGGGCCCGATCGGTCGGAACACAGACTACAAGGCTCGGGGCCGGGTTGCCTATTCCACGGGCTGGGCCCACCCGGGACCGTCGGCGCCGTTCGTGAGCGTCCAGCCGCGTGCCAGGCCGTCCAGCAGCGGCCCCTCCACGGCGTACGTCGTCGGGCCGGCGACGTCGACCACGAGGGCCGACGCGCCCTCCTGCACGGCCGATCGGGCGGCGAGGGCAGCGGTCACCGGGAC
>JBAUWD010000366.1:0-5802 GCA_049583575.1 Nocardioides sp. | reverse complement strand
CCTCGATGCCGTTCCCGGCCCCGTGGCTCAGCACCAGCGTCGCGAGCGGTCGCCTCGCGCGGCGCACGACCAGCCGCCCGTCGCCGTACGGCGTGGGCACGGGCCGGCCGGAGCTCACGCGAGGGCGTCTTCCGTCGGGATCGGCTCGACCAGCGACGGACCGTTGTTGCGCACGTTGTTGACGTCGGTGGACACCGGGTAGGCCTCGAGCCGTCCCGGGGCCGCCGGGACGAGCAGCGAGAGCAGGTCGTCACGCGGGGCACCGGGGTCGAGCCAGGCCGCCCAGCGCTCGCGCTCGACCATCATCGGCATCCGGTCGTGGATGTGCCCGACGGCGTCCTCCGCCTGGGTGGTGAGCACGGTGCAGGTCCAGCGGAACCGGTCGGGGTCGTCGTCGGGCCGCGAGGGGTCGCGCCAGATCTCGTAGAGGCCGGCCATCGCGAGCACACCGCCGTCACGGGGGTGGATGAAGAACGGCTGCTTGAGCGGCCGGCCCGACCTCCCGGTCTGCTGCGTGGGATACCACTCGAAGTAGCCGTCGGCCGGGAGCAGGCAGCGACGCGCCGCGAAGGCGCGCTGGTACGCCGGCTTCTCGGCCACCGTCTCCATCCGCGCGTTGATCATGCGGTTGCCGATCGCCGGGTCCTTCGCCCACGACGGCACCAGACCCCACCGGAGCACGCGCAGCTGCCGCTCGGGGGGCAGCTGCTCCGGGTCGTCGCGCGCGGACGGCGAGCGCTCCATCACGGCGTACACGGGCTTCGTCGGGGCGACGTTGTAGTCGGGGGCGAGCGCCTCGTCGACCTTGTTCGTGCGGATCTCGAACTCCTCGACGAGATCCTCCGGCTTGCGGCTCGATGCGTAGCGCCCGCACATGTCAGCAGCGTAGAGGTGATCGAGGAACGAGATCACGCCTACTGGCTGCGAGGTCGAGCAAGCGCACGACCGAGCTCGCGAGGTCGTGACCGCGTGTCGAGACCAGCTGACGGCGCCTGGGGCCCGAGCCGTGGTCTCGACGAGCTCGACCGACGGTCGGGTCAGGAGATCTGGTCGCGCGAGAGCTCGTCGAGCAGGCTCGCCACGGAGTCGGCCGCCATCGGCAGGCTCTCGGTCCAGATGCGGACGCCGCCCTGCCCGCGCTCGCCCACACCGAGGAGGCTGCGCAGCAGGGAGGTACGTCGACCCAGGGACTCGTCGCGCGAGGCCAGGACGACGATGCGTCGTGGCCCGATCCGGCAGATGGTCTCGCCACCGGCGAAGACGGAGCGCGCGGACTCGCCGATCCGAGACATCCGCAGGTCGACGCCGAAGACCTCGTCGGCCAGCCCGGTCAGGCGCGGGGCCGACGCCTCCACCACGACGAGGGCGTAGCGGTCGCGCATCGACGTACCGCGGGCGTCGCCGCGGTAGAGCTCGGTCAGGCGTCCGCGCAGGTGGGCCATGCTGGCCAGCCCGGTCAGCGGGTCGGCGCACGACAGCTGGTGGAGGTAGGCGAGCGTCGCCTCGCTCCAGCCCAGCGCGAGGGCGCAGGCATCGGTGAAGGCGGGCTCGCGGGCGAGCACGAGGGAGTAGGTGGACCGCAGGTCGGCCAAGGTCTCCTCGAGGGAGACTCCCTGGCTGCCGAGCAGCCGGCCCACGACCTCGCAGGCGTCCGCCGCCGGTCGGCGGCTGGCGAGGGCCTCGCCGACCGCCTCGAAGGGCGTCGGGAGCTGCTCACGGACGTGATCGGGGAGGGCCGACCCGGGTGCGGAGGGAGGCCCGGGCGCGACTTTGTCCCGAAATGCCCAGAACCCCATGTCGCCTCCCTCCTGCCTCCGAGCAGCGCTCTCCGCCTGAGAGACGACACACCCGCAGGGATATGATGCGAGATCGGCGGCAAAATGTGTCGGTTCCACCCATACTGGCGTCACAGCAGTCGTCATCGAGCGTTGGAGTGAGTGTGAGTGTCTCGCTGTCGCGCGTCGACGGCCCGGGCGATGCCGAGCTCATCTCGGCGGTCCGGGGCGGAGACCTCGACGCGTACGGTGAGCTCTTCGCGCGCCATGTGGACGCCGCTCGGCGCCTGGCCCGTCAGCTCGCCGGCCCCGGAGACTCCGACGACCTGGTCTCCGATGCGTTCGCCAAGGTGCTCGCCGTGCTCCAGCGCGGCGGAGGTCCCGACCTCGCCTTCCGCGCCTACCTGCTGACCGCCGTACGACGTCTGCACGTCGACCGGCTGCGGTCCGGCTCCAGGCTCCGGCCGGTCGACGACCTCGAGCCGTTCGACCCGGGGCTGCCGTTCCACGACACCGCCGTCGAGGGCTTCGACAACGCGGCCGCGGCGCGCGCGTTCGCCTCGTTGCCCGAGCGGTGGCAGATGGTGCTGTGGCACACCGAGGTGGAGCAGCAGAAGCCCGCCGACATCGCGCCGCTGCTCGGGATGAGCGCCAACTCCGTGTCGGCGCTCGCCTACCGAGCCCGTGAGGGCCTGCGTCAGGCGTTCTTGAGCCAGCACGCCGCCGACCCCGATGACGTCGACTGCGCCTGGACCCGCGACCACCTCGGTGCCTACATCCGCGGTGGGCTGTCGCGTCGCGACACCGCCCGCGTCGACGAGCACCTCGAGAGCTGTCGTGCCTGTGCCGCGGTCTACCTCGAGCTGAACGAGGTGAACTCCGGCCTGGCGGCGCTGATCGCACCGCTCCTGCTGGGCACCGCCGGTGTGGCGTACTACTCCTCGTTCGGGGTCCACGGCGGGGCCGGCGCCTCGGCCGCGTGGACGGCGACGAAGTCCTTCCTCGGCGGTCACACCGCGGTGACCGCGGTCGGCGGAGTCCTCCTGACGGCGGCCGCGTCCGTCGCGATCTACGTCGGCGCCCACGCGGTGCTCGCCCACGACGTGAACACCGCCGGCGACGGCGGTCTGCAGCACCCGCCGAGCCACACCGCCACCCACCCGGGGCACGGGAAGGGCCACGGCAAGCACCACGGCAAGGGCCACCACGACACGAAGCACCCACAGACGCCGTCCGGGGGGCCGAGCTCGCTCCCGTCCGTCCCGGTGACCGGTACGACGTCCACGCCGGCCTCGCCGGCGACCTCGGACACCACCGCCCCCACCAGCCCGCCGACCACCCAGCCCACCAGCCAGCCCACGGGCGGGACGATCACCTTCGACTCCACGCCACCGGTCGACCCGGCCTTCGGAGACACCTACCGGGTGAAGGCGAGCAGCGACTCGGGCGGCGACATCACGTTCACGATCGACGACGCGACGACCCACCAGGCCTGTTCGATCGACGGGTCGACGGTGACCTTCGACCACGCCGGCACGTGCGTCATCGACGCCGACCTGGCCGGGAGCAGGAGTGCCCTCGCCTCGCCGTCCCGGGCGCAGCAGCAGGTCACGGTGCCGAAGGAGAACCCGAAGATCGTCTTCACCCTGCCCGCCACCGGCGCGGTCGGGACCGGTGACGACCTCACCGCCACCAGCAACTCCGACGGCCAGATCACCTTCGCGATCGACCCGGCGATCACGACGTGCCTCCTCGACGGCAGCACCGTGCACTACCAGCACGTCGGCGCCTGCGTGGTCACCGCCACCCAGGCCGCCTCCAGCGACTACGTCCCCGGCACCGCCACCAGGACGGTGACCGTCGACCCGGGCCGGCAGGACGTCACGTTCATCTCGACCCCGCCGAACGACCCGGCCTTCGGTGACACCTACACGGTGAGTGCGACCAGCACGTCCGGCGGCGCGATCGGCTTCGCCGTCGACCCGTCCACGGACGGCTACGCCACCGACCGACAGGCCTGTGCCGTCTCCGATCCCGACCCGACCGACACCTCCGCCACCGTCACCTTCGACCACGCCGGCGCCTGCCTGATCGACGCCAGCCAGGCCGGCACCGCCGACTACCACCCGGCCACGACCGCCGAGCCCCAGCGCGTCGACGTACCCAAGGCGAAGCAGCTGGTCACGTTCACCACCACCGCGCCGAACGACCCGGCCTTCGGTGACACCTACACGGTGGGTGCGACCAGCACGTCCGGCGGCGCGATCGGCTTCGCCGTCGACCCGTCCACGGACGGCTACGCCACCGACCGACAGGCCTGTGCCGTCTCCGATCCCGACCCGACCGACACCTCCGCCATCGTCACCTTCGACCACGCCGGCGCCTGCCTGATCGACGCCGGCCAGGCCGGCACCGCCGACTACCGCCCGGCCACGACCGCCGAGCCCCAGCGCGTCGACGTACCCAAGGCCGCCCAGTCGATCCGCTTCACCTCGACCATCCCGACCGGCGCCGTCGTCGACGGCACGATCTACACGGTGAACGCCAGGGGTGGCGACTCGGGCGAGCCGGTGACCTTCTCGGTCGACCCGTCGACGACGAACGACGCCTGCTCGCTGGAGAAGGACGGCCAGACGGTCAGGTGGGACCACGTCGGCACCTGTGTGATCGCGGCCGACCAGGCCGGCAACCACGACTACCTGCCGGCGAACACCCAGCGCCTCTCCGTCGAGGTCGGGCAGGGCTCCCCGACCATCGGGTTCACCCTGCCCGCCACCGGCACGGTCGGCACCAGCGACCAGCTCAGCGCCACCAGCAACTCCGACGGCGCCTTCACCTTCGCCGTCGACCCCGCGACCACCAACAACGCCTGCGATCTCAACCCCGCCGGCACCGAGGTCCGCTACCAGCACGTCGGCGACTGCGTGGTCACCGCCACCCAGGCCGCCTCCACCGACTACCTCTCCGGCACCGCCACCCGAACCGTCAGCGTGTACGGAGCGACCCACGACCTCTGGATCTCCGCGACCGTCTCGGACGCGCCGCCGACCCCGTGGGACCGACACTGGCACGAGGTGGACGTCACCGTCCACGACCTGGCGATCGACTCCACGGCCACGGTGACCGGCAGCGCGGACAAGCGCAACGTGCTCGTGGTCCCCCAGTTCGACTGCTGGTTCCAGGTCGACGGCGTCTGCCACGTGAAGTCGCCGCCGACCGACAGCCTGGTCGAGTTCTTCGTCTGGCTGCCCGACGGCACGCACAGTGCCCAGGTGACGTTCCAGGTCGCCTCGCCCGACAGCCCGGACCCCGACCCGAGCAACGACTCCGTGTCGGTGACGGTCTCCGAATTCAACGCCCAGCGTTAGCCCACCGCGTCATCGGGTAAGAAGTACCCATGACCGCCATCCGCCTGATCGCCCGCCCGATGCTCGCCTCGGCCTTCTTCGTCGGCGCGGCCGGCGCCCTGAAGAACGCACCGACCCTGGCACCCAAGGCGTCGCGCGTGACCGAGCGGCTGGTCCCCCTCGCGCAGCGCGCGGTCCCCGGTGCTCCGGTCCCGACCGACCCGGTGACGCTGGTCCGGATCAACGCAGGCGTCCAGCTCGTTGCGGCCACCGCCCTGGCGACCGGCCGCATGCCGCGCCTGTCGTCGACCGTGCTCGCCGCCTCCCTGCTCCCGACGACGGTGGCCGGCCACGCCTTCTGGCGCGAGACGGACCCCGTCGCCAAGAAGACCCAGCGGCTGAACTTCTTCAAGGGCATCTCGCTCGTCGGTGGCCTGTTGATCGCCGGCGTCGACACCGAGGGCAAGCCGGGTGTCGCCTGGCGGGCCCGGCGCGCAGCCCGCGACGTACGCCGTGAGGCCAAGCAGCTGGCTCGGCAGGCTCGGTCCGAGGCGCGCCTCGCCAAGGCCCACCTGACCTGAACCTCCGGCCGGCCCCGCTCGGTACGCTGCGCCGGTGACCAGCGAACCGTGGCCGGTGCCGCATGCCCGCGGTCCCGTGCGCGCGGAGGTGTCCCTCCC
>JBAUWD010000365.1:0-4864 GCA_049583575.1 Nocardioides sp. | reverse complement strand
CCACCGCAGCGAACGCCGCAGCGAGCTTGCTCGCCAGGCGAACCGTCCGCGCGGACGGAGTCCGTGCGGCCCACCGCAGCGAACGCCGCAGCGAGCTTGCTCGCCAGGCGAACCGTCCGCGCGGACGGAGTCCGTGCGGCCCTCAGTCCACCGGGGTGCGCGCCAGCCCCATCCGATCGAGGATCCACGCCTGCGTGAAGGCCCGGTCGCGCCAGGCCTGGTAGCGACCCGACACCCCGCCGTGGCCGGCGGAGAGCTCGGTCTTCAGCAGGAAGTCCCGTCGGCCCACGGCGGTCGCGCGGAGCCGGGCCACCCACTTGGCGGGCTCGACGTACAGCACCCGGGTGTCGTGCAGCGAGGTCGTCGCCAGGATCGGCGGGTAGTCCTGCGCGGTCACGTTGTCGTACGGCGCGTAGCCGGCGAGGTAGTCGTAGACCACGGGGTCGTTCGGGTCGCCCCACTCGTCGTACTCGGTGACGGTCAGCGGGAGGCTGGCGTCGAGCATCGAGGTGAGCGCGTCGACGAACGGCACGTCGGCGACCAGGCCGCCGAACAGCTCCGGGTGGTCGTTCGCCACGGCACCGATCAGCAGCCCGCCCGCGGAGCCGCCCTCCGCGACGAGGTGGTCGTGGGTCGTCCACCCGGTCTCCACCAGGTGCCGGGCGCAGGCCGCGAAGTCGGAGAACGTGTGTCGCTTGTGCAGCAGCTTGCCGTCGTCGTACCAGTGGCGGCCCATCTCGCCGCCGCCGCGCACGTGCGCGATGGCCATGCCGGCCCCGCGGTCCAGCAGCGAGAGCCGGGAGATCGAGAACCCGGGGTCGGTCGAGATCTCGTAGGCGCCGTACCCGTAGAGCAGGAAGGGGATCGGGCCGTCGGCGGCGGCGCCCTTGCGGCACACCAGGGAGATCGGCACCTGCGCGCCGTCGTCGGCGGTGGCCCACAGCCGGTGCTCCTCGTACGCCGCGGGGTCGTGGCCCCGGACCGGCTGCCGCTTGAGGAGGGTCAGCTCGCGGGTGCGGACGTCGTAGTCGTAGACGGAGGACGGCACCGTCATCGACACGTAGCCGACCTGCACGGTCGGCTGGTCGAACTGCTGGCCGCCCCCGCCGCGCACCGTGTACAGCTCCTGTGGGAAGTCCACCAGGTAGTCGTCGCCGATCCCGTCGTCGCCGAGCTCGAGGATCCGGAGCTGGGTGAGACCGCCGCTGCGCTGGTGGACCAGCAGGTGACCGGCGTAGGCCGACACGTCCTCCAGCCGCACGCGCTCGTCGTACGCCACGAGCGGCTGCCACTTCTCGGGCGGTGTGGCCTCGACCGGCGTGCTCCCGATCTCGAAGTCGGGACCCGTGGCGTTGTGGAGCACCAGGAACCGGTCCTCGCCCCCGATGACCGCGTGCTCGAGGCCGTACTCCAGCCCCTCCTGCCTCGGGTGGAAGAGGACCCACCCGGCGTCGGGTCGCTCGGCGTCGAGGAAGCGGCTCTCGCTGGTGTTCTTGGAGCCGCTCGCCACGACCAGGAAGCGGTCGCTGCGGCTCCGCCCGACGCCGACCCAGAAGCGCTCGTCCGGCTCGTGGTACACCAGCTCGTCGTCGGCCTGGGAGGTGCCGAGGCGGTGGCGCCACACGGTGTCGCGCCGCCACGACTCGTCGACCGTGCAGTAGTAGAGGTCCCGGCCGTCGGCGCTCCAGGTGCCGCCGCCCAGGACCCCCTCGATGCGGTCGGTCAGCAGGTCGCCACTCGCCAGGTCCTTGACCCGGAGGACGTAGCGCTCGCTCCCGACCGTGTCGGTGGAGTAGGCCAGGAGGGTTCCGTCGAGGCTCACCGAGACGCCGCCCACCGAGTAGAAGGAGTGCTCGCGGGCCAGCGCGTCGTGGTCGAGCAGCACCTCCTCCCCGGGCAGGGCGGGCTCGTCCGGGCCGGCGTCCTCGGCGGGCACCGGTGGGTGCCAGTCGGCCTCGTCGATGACGGCGACGCGGCAGGTCGCGCCGTACTCGCGGCCCTCGAAGGAGCGTCCGTAGTACCACCAGCCGCGATTGCGGACCGGCACGGACAGGTCGGTCTCCTTGGTGCGGGCCTTGATCTCGTCGTACAGGCGCTCGCGGAGGCCGGCGAGGTGGGCGGTGCGCGCGGCGGTCCAGGCGTTCTCCGCCTCGAGGTACGCGATGACCTCCGGGTCGTCCTTGGCCCGCAGCCAGTCGTAGTCGTCGGTGCGTGACCGGCCGTGGTGCTCGCTGGTCACCGGGCGGCGTGCGGCGACGGGCGGATGTCCGGGCGTCGGGTCGTCGCCTTCGGAGATCGTCATGGGGCGGACAGTAGCCGTCGCGGGAAGCAACTAGCATCGCCGTGTGCTCGAACTCCGTCCGGTGGCGACCCCGCAGCTGCCCGGCTGGCGTCCCACGCTGGTGGCGCGTCAGGCCACGCTGCGCTTCGCGAAGCAGTACGACGACCCGGCACCGGCGCGCGAGCAGGCCGAGGCCCTGGTGACCCGCTCGCTCGAGGGCACCCGGCTCCTGGAGGCCGTCGACGGCGGCCGCGACGTCGGCTTCCTCTGGTGGGGTCGCGACGGCGACGCCGGCGGAATCCTCGACGTACGGCTCGACGAGCCCGACCGGGTGGACGAGCTGCTGCCCCACGTGTTCGACCTCGCCCGCGCCGACAGGGTGTCGCAGGTCGGCCACGCCGGCGTGCCGACGGACCCGACGCGGTCGGCCATGGTGGCGCTCCCCGGCTTCGTCGCACGAGCCACCAACATGCGGCTCCTCCTCGACGGGGAGACCGGCGACCCGGGGGCGCTCGGGCTGGAGCCGATGAGCCAGGAGGAGTTCGACGAGTTCCACGCCCGGATGGCCGACGGCTACGCGGTCGAGCTGGCCTCCGCCGGGATGACCCGGGAGGCCGCCGACGCCCGGAGCCGCGAGCAGCTCGCCGAGCTCGTCCCCGCGGGGCTCGCCTCGGCGGGTCAGCACTTCTTCACGGGCCGCGTCGACGGCACGCGCGTCGGTCATCTCTGGCTCAACACCGACCGGCCGATGGCCTTCGTGTACGACATCGCGGTGCGCGAGGACCAGCGCCGCCGAGGCTACGGCGCCGCGATCATGAACGCGGGCGCGAGGTGGTGCCGCGAGCGGGGGCACTTCGCCCTCGGCCTCAACGTGTTCGCCCACAACCCCGGTGCCCGCGCGCTCTACGACCGGCTCGGCTACGAGGTCACCGTGGACTACCGCACCATCGCCGTCCCCGATGCCGGCTGAGCCGTCCCGGACCGTCGACCTCAACGCCGACCTCGGTGAGGAGGTCACCGACGACCCGGGCCTGCTCGCGGTCGTGACCTCGGCGAACGTCGCCTGCGGCTTCCACGCGGGGACGCCCGAGACGATGCGGCTCGTCTGCGCCGAGGCAGCGCGGACCGGGGTCGTCGTCGGGGCCCAGGTGTCCTATCGCGACCGCCCGAACTTCGGCCGGGTCGCCCACGACCTGCCCTCGCGCGAGCTGCGCGACCAGGTGGCCGAGCAGATCGCGACGCTGTCGGGGATCGCCGCCTCCGAGGGCACGTCCATGCGCTACGTGAAGCCGCACGGTGCGCTCTACCACCGCGTCGGCTGGGACGCCGAGCAGGCCGCTGCGGTGCTCGACGGGTCGGCCGGGCTGCCCGTCCTCGGCTTCCCGGGGTCGCGGTTCCTGGCGCTCGCGTCGGCGGCCGGGCGCCCGTCGTACGCCGAGGGGTTCCCGGACCGCGGGTACGTGGACGGGAGGCTCATCGACCGCGGTGAGTCGGGCGCGCTGCTGACCGACGCCGAGGAGATCGCGGCCCATGCGGTCGCGCTGGCACCGGGGGTGGCGTCGCTGTGCGTCCACGGTGACTCGGCCGACGCGGTCGACCACGCCCACGCCGTACGGCGAGCGCTCGAGGCCGCGGGCTACGTCCTCGCACCGTTCCTGCCGCCCTGATTTCTCCACAGATCGGGCCCCGTTCCTGTGGAGGATCGCGGCGTTCCTGTGGAGGAGGAGCTGCCTCCTGTGGACGACACGCCGAGTCCCGGAAATTGTCGAGAAAACTCCCTGGAAGCCTCTTGCGCGCCGGTGTCGCGAAGGCATAGAACTCTCTCTACCGGCCCGCCGCTCGCGGAGGGTCGGGGTGGCAAAGCAGGAAGATCCGTACTGCGAGCTTGCTCGCGGCGCTCGCTGGTGGCGGCGACGGGGTCGGGGGGCTTCGCCGCGATCGGGCGCCACCGCGCGATCATCCGAGGGGCTCTTGGTGCTCATACCATCGAGAGCCCCTCACCTATTTCCTCCCAGGGAGACGAGATCGTGCGCACCCTCGCCGTGGGTCGTGACGCTCTCCTGGTCGAGGTGGGCTCACCCCGGAGGGCCGTCGCCCTCGCCTCGTGGGGTCGCGACGGGGGGCTGGCGCGCGACGTGGTGCCCGGCGCCGAGACGGTGCTCTTCGACGGCGTGGACGACGCCACGCGCGTCACCGAGGCGCTCGCCGGCTGGCGACCCGAGGAGACGCCGGCCGGCCCCACCATCGAGATCGCGGTCACCTACGACGGACCGGATCTGCCGTCCGTCGCCGAGCACTGGAACTGCTCCGTCGACGAGGTGGTCGCCCGGCACCAGCGCACGGAGTTCGTCTCCGCGTTCTGCGGCTTCGCACCGGGCTTCGCCTACCTGTCCGGCCTCGACCGCGACGTACCCCGCCTGGCCACTCCGCGCACCCGCGTCCCGGCCGGCTCCGTGGCGCTCGCGGGCCGATGGTGCGGGGTGTATCCCGGTGACTCGCCGGGCGGCTGGCAGCTGATCGGACGCACCGAGGTCGTGCTGTGGGACCCCGGCCGTGCCGAGCCGGCACTGCTCGCGCCCGGGG
>JBAUWD010000364.1:0-2828 GCA_049583575.1 Nocardioides sp. | reverse complement strand
GCTCGATGGCCCGCTGCACCGGAGGCGCGGTGGCGGCGGCGTCGCGCACGTAGGCGACGATCCGCCGACGCGGGCTGGGACCGACCAGCTCTCGACTGTCCACGCCCGGCATCGACTCGGGAACGGCGAGCTCGGGCAGGATCGTCACCCCGATCCGCCCGGCCACGAACGCCAGCGCCGTGTGGTGGTCGCCGGAGCGGGCCACGAACCGCGGCGAGAACCCGGCCGCGCGGCACGCGTTGGAGACGATCAGCGCGCAGCCGGTGTTGTGGAAGTCGTTGTCGATCATGGGTACGTCGGCGAGAGCCGCCATCGGGACCTGGCCGTCGTACTGCTTGAGCAGCTCGTGGCCGCGCGGCACCACGACGCGGTAGCTCTCCTCGACCAGCACCTGACGGCGGTAGCCGGCGCGCTCGGAGCCCTCCTGGTCGGCGGGCTCGGTGGTGACGTCGACGTCGCGGCGCACCGCCTGGGCGGGTACGGCGTAGCCGAGCTCGTCGAGGCTGAGCTCGAGGACGACATCGGGGTAGTCGCGCTGCAGGCCCTTGGCGACGTGGGGCAGCCAGAACTGGGCGGCGGAGTCGAAGGTGCCGATCGTCAGGCTGCCGGACCGGCCCTCGCGCAGGTGGTCGACGACGCCGCCCAGCCGGGTCAGGCCGGCCATCAGCTCGTCGCTCTCGGCGGCGAGGACCTTGGCGGTCGGCGTCGGTGCGATGCCGCGGCCCGCCTTCTCGAACAGGACCAGCCCGGTCTCGCGCTGGAGAGCGCTGAGGTGCTGGCTGATGGCAGACGGCGTGTAGCCGAGATGGTGGGCGGCGGCTGCCACCGAGCCGCTGGCGACCACGGCTCGGAAGACGCGGAGACGCTGGATGTCGAGCATGGTAAAATACTACAGTGCTGCTTCATGTTCCGTTAGCAATATTCGCTTGTGCTGAAGAGTTGCCGACACCAGAGTGAAGGCATGAACACGAACCGGAGCACCCAGAAGGGCCACCGCCTGCGCCTGTCCCTGCGCGAGATGTGGAGGGACCAGGTCGCGGCCAACCGCGCCATGCTCAGCCTGACGCCGTACCACGACCGGCACCGCCAGGACGGTCGCTGACCGTCGTTCTCCTCCCGGGAGCCGCTGCGGGCGCGCCGTGAGATGACGGCGCCCCGCCGCGCATCCCCGATTCTGGGCTGGTCCCCACCCCCTCGAGACGCTGGACTGGACGCACCAGCGAGAGAGGGAGGCGAGCGTGGACCGTCCAGCGCCCACAGCGGTGTTGTACGCCGCCGCCGAGCACGTGCTCGCAGAGTCCCTGGCGGCCCAGTTCGGCAAGGACCCCGCAGAGCCGGCGATGATCGTCGACGTGCCCGAGGGGTGCCTCATGAGCCTGATGGTGGCGCGCCCCCAGGAGCGGGTGCCGACCTTCCACGAGCTCGCCGAGGCCATCATCGCGTCGGGGTCCGTGCTGGCGGCACCGTGGCTGACCGACGAGGTCCTCGCGAAGCGGGTGACCACGATCGCGTTCGGCTGGCACGAGGGTCAGCCGGGGTTCGCCGACGCCCTCGTCACGGTCGAGAAGATCATGGAGTCGCTCACGCTCGTGCTCGGCCGGGGCCTCTGAGCCCCACCGCTCAGCCGAGCGCCCGGCGTACGTCGCGCGCCACCCGCAGCCCGGTCCGGTATGCGCCGTGCACCGTCGAGCTGTAGTCGGGCTCGGTCGCCTCGCCCGCGAAGAACACGCGCCCCTCCACGGGGTCGCCCAGGGCGACCCGGTCGGCGCGCGTCGAGCCGACCGCGTTGGTCGAGTACGACCCGTGCGCCCACCGGTCGAGCGACCATCCGGTCGACGCGCTCGAGACCGGGTCCGGGATGCCGTGGCCGAACATCGTCCTCAGCACGTGCATCGCCTCGCCGCGGACCTCGGCCGGTCGCGCTCGCTCGACCTCCCGAGCGCGGTCGCCGCCGTGGAAGCACACGATCACCGGTGTGCCGGCCCTGGCCGTGCTGAACCACTCCCCCCAGGCGCCGTGGCGCGGCCCGAGGTACTCCTGCCAGTCCACGTCGACCGGCCAGAACGGCGCGTCGAAGCGCAGGAACGTCTTGCTCAGCACGCCCACGCCCAGCCGGTCGATGGCGCGGTGGTGGCGTGGGGGGAGGCCGGGTACGAACTCGATCCCCTCGTGCTTGAGCACCCCGAGCGGCACCGTCACCACCACCGCACGGGCGGGCCGGACGCCGGCGCTCGTGTGGACGTCGACGCCGTGACGTCGCAGCACGACGCGTCGTACGACGACGCCGGTCTCGATCGCGAGGTGCCGCGCCAGGAAGTGCGGGACTCGGTCGTAGCCCAGCGGGAGGAACGCGTCCTCACCGGTCCTGCCGTACTCCTTGCCCTCGTCGACCGTCCGGGCCGACAGCTCGTCGGGGTCGGCCCCCCACTCGGTGGTGTAGTCGGCGTTGAGGTGGAAGGCGAGCTCGTCACGCTCGAGCCGGCTCAGCTGCTGGCCGGACGTCACGCGTCGTACGGCGGTGGCGAGCGACTCGTCGTTCGCGCGGTGGCGCGCACTGCGCTCCGCCTCCGCGACCAGCCGCGCCCAGCGCCCGCTGTGCGGCCTGGTCACCCCTTCGGCACGCAGCTGCGGGTCGATGTGCAGCTGGTAGGAGGAGTACGACGAGGGCACGAGCCTCGCGCCGGCCCGCCGGGCGATGGGCGTGATCGGGTTGCCCGCGGCGTAGCCGTGGATCCAGGACGCCCCCAGGTCGAGGGGCGACCCGGGCCACCCGCGCCAGGTGTGGATCCGGCCGCCGATCCGCGGCCGCGCCTCGAGGACCCGTACGT
>JBAUWD010000363.1:0-2324 GCA_049583575.1 Nocardioides sp. | reverse complement strand
GCTGGCGCGCCGTGCCGTCGGCGTCGCGCAGCAGGCCCGCGAGCAGGTGGACGGGCTCGGTCTGCGTGTTGCCCGCGGTGGTCGCCGCGAGCTGGGCGGTCTCGATCGCCTCGCGGCTGCGGGTCGTGAACTTCTCGGCCCCGAACTGGCTCATCTGCGTGTGGTCTCCTGCTGTCTGACGGTGCCACCCAGTGTGGACGCCCACCAGCACAACGCGCGAGAAGTTGAGTCGATTCCCCTCAACTCTGAGGATCCGGCGGTGGGACGTCCGGCTGGCAGGATGACGTCGTGGCCACCCCATCGGCTCCGCCGTCGCTGGTCGCCGACTGCACCAGCTGCTTCGCGCTGTGCTGCGTCCTGCTCCCGTTCGCGGCCTCCTCGGGGTTCGGCATCGACAAGCCCGGAGGTACGCCGTGCCCGCACCTCGCCGGCGATGACCGGTGCCGCATCCACGCGACTCTGCGCGAGGACGGTTGGTCCGGCTGCGCGACGTTCGACTGCTTCGGAGCCGGCCAGCAGGTCTCCCAGGTGACCTACGGCGGGGTCTCCTGGCGCGATCATCACAACCTCGGCGAGATGGCGGCCGTGCTGTCGGTGATGCGGCCGCTCCACGAGATGCTGTGGCACCTCGCCGAGGTCGCCCGACGCAGCCCCGACCCGGTGGCGGCCGAGCTCGAGGCCGAGCTCGTCGGGCTCACCGGTGCCACGCCCGACGAGCTGCTCGGCGTCGACCTCGACGCGCTGCAGGACAGGGCGGGAGCCGTTCTGGAGTCCGCGAGCCGACGACTCCGCAGCGGACCGTCGTACCGGCGCCGCGACCTGGCCGGGCACGACCTGCGCGACCAGCCGCTGTCCGACGCGGACCTGCGCGGGGCGCTGCTGATCGGGGCCGACCTGCGCGGCATGGACCTCGGTCGGGCCGACCTCCTCGGCGCGGACCTGCGCGACGCCGACGTCCGCGGCGCCGACCTCGGCGCCGTCCTGTTCCTCGGGCAGGCGCAGGTCAACGCCGCCCGCGGCGACGCCCTGACCCGGATCCCACAGCGGCTCGGACGGCCGTCGCACTGGTCCTGACCGCGGGAAGTCTTCTGCCTCTCCGAGGCATCGAACGGGCCGTTCCGGGGTAGATGAGCGACGGAGCCTCTGCACCCCACCTTGAAAGGGACCCATGTCCACCTCATCCCGGCGCCGTCTCGGGCGCGCGGCGGCGGGAGCCGTTCCGCTCGCCCTGGCCGCCAGCCTCATGGCACACACGTTCGCCTCGTCCGACCACGCCGACGCCTCGTCGCGCCCTGCGGCGCCGTCGTTCCTGACGACCGCACCGTCGGTCGCGGGCAGGAGCCTGGTCCGGCCCCAGACGTCCGGCGAGCACCGGTTGGTCGGGCTGCGACCGACACTGCTGCCCGGGCAGGCCTCCGGGCAGCGGCTGTCGTTCCCCCTGTTCCGGGGCACCACCGTCACCGGCACCGTCGACCGGGTGTCCACCGGTCCCGGCTACACCGCCTGGACCGGTCGCCTGACCACCCCGCTGGGCGACTTCAGCATCGTCCGCGCCGGTGACGTCTACCGCGTGGACGTGTCCTCCCTGCAGGGCGACTTCCAGGTGACACCCGCCGGCGGTACGGCGTACTGGCTGAGCCGGGCCGCGACGCCGGCCATGCAGACCCACTCCGACGTCGCACCGCTGCCGGCGGGCTCGAGCAGCCGGTCGGCTCGCGGCGGCCACCTCGTCCGCCGCCGGCTGCACGACAGCGGTCGGGTCCTCGATGTGATGTTCGCGTACAACGACCGACTGGTGCGTCAGGCCGGCAGCGTGAGCGCCATCCGGGCGTACGCCGGCGCCGTCGTCTCCCAGACCGACCAGGCGCTGGCCCAGTCGGGAGACAAGAGGATTCGGGTGAGAATGGTCGGCCTGGCCCACACCGGCACGAAACGGGCCAAGAACTTCGACCGCAACCTCGTCTGGCTCCGCAAGCCGCACGACGGCCACTACGACGGACTGGTCCGGAAGCGGAACCGCCGGCACGCCGACGTCGTCCACCTGCTCCTGCCCGGCTCCGACCCGAACTGGTGCGGCTTCGGGTACGAGCCACCCGATCCCCGGGACGCGCGATCCCTGCTGGGCTACTCGGTGTCGCTCTACGCGAACTGTGCGACGAACCACGCGGCCACGCACGAGATCGGGCACAACATGGGCGCCGACCACGACCGCTACCCGGGGGTCAGCCACACCTCGCAGCTGAAGTACGCCGCGGGCAAGGTCAACACATCCCAGGGATGGCTCTCGATCATGGCCTACCCCAACCACGTGCTCGCCGTGAACC
>JBAUWD010000362.1:0-2933 GCA_049583575.1 Nocardioides sp. | reverse complement strand
GAGGAGCAGGGTGTGTCGATGAGCCAGATCATGTTGCAGAACGAGCAGGTCTGGCGCAGCGAGGCGGAAATCCGCACCGGCCTGTTGCACATCTGGTCGGTCATGCAGGACTGTGTCGAGCGTGGCTGTCGCACCGAGGGCGTCGCCCGCGGCAACCCGGAGGTCCGCGCCGGCGCGGCCGTCACCGTCGACGGCCTCGGCTCGCCGTTCGACGGCAAGTACACCGTGACGACCTCCTGCCACCGGCTAGACCCGACCACCGGCTACACCACCTCGTTCTCGGTGACGGGAGTCCGGGACCGCACGATGCTCGGTCTGGCCGGCGGTGGCGGCGCCGCGACGACCGCCCCTCCCGGCGCAGTCATCGCGGTCGTCGACGACGTGAACGACCCGGAGCAGACCGGCCGGGTCCGGCTCCGCTTCCCGTGGCTGGACGGCGAGTACGTCAGCGGCTGGTGCCGCACGGTGCAGAGCGGTGCCGGCAAGGACCGCGGCGCACTGGTGCTCCCGGAGGTCGACGACGAGGTGCTCGTGGTCTTCGAGCAGGCGGACTTCCGGCGGCCCTACGTGCTGGGCGGTCTCTACAACGGCGTGGACCAGCCGAGCACGAAGGGCATCCCGGCCGTCGACGGGGGCAAGGGCACGGTGAACCGCCGGTCCTTCGTCTCGCGGCGCGGCCACCGGCTCGACTTCCTGGACCAGGACGGCAAGACCGAGGGGGTCTCCATCGCGAGCGGCGACGGGAAGGTCAGCCTGCTCCTCGACGCCACCGGCACCAAGGTCACCGTGCACTCCGACGGCTCCGTCGTGATCGAGGGCACCCAGGGCATCACCGTCGACGCAGCCGGCGCCGAGCTCGAGCTCAAGGGCGGGCAGGTCTCCATCACGGCGACCCAGGGGGTGACCGTCGACGGCGGGGGTGGCGCGGTCAAGGTGAGCGGCACGCAGCTCGACCTGAAGGGCCAGGCCATGGCCTCGCTCTCGGCCGCCCTCGTGAAGATCAACTAGCAGGGATCGGAGGGAGGAGCAGCCATGCCCGCAGCAGCCCGTGTCGGCGATCCGACGGGCCATCCCGGCGTGATCGGTCCGCCCGGCGTGCCGACCGTGCTGATCGCCGGCCTGCCCGCGGCCACCGTGGGGACTCCCCACATCTGCTCGTTTCCCGGGGCGGTCCCCCATCCGCCGAGCGCGATCGTGCCGCCGGGCTGCCCGACGGTCCTCATCGGAGGCATGCCCGCGGCGCGCATGGGCGACCTGGCGGCCTGCGGTGCGCCCATCGTGCTCGGTGCGCCGACGGTGATGATCGGAGGATGAGATGAACCCGGACTTCATCGGCGCGGGCTGGGCGTTCCCGCCCACGACCGACGCGACGGGCGGCATCGCGCTGGTGACCCGCGAACGCGAGATCGACCAGGCCATCCGGCTGATCCTCGGCACCGCGCGCGGCGAGAGGCCGATGCGACCGGAGTTCGGGTGCCGCATCCACGACCACGTGTTCGGGCCGGCGAACGGCGCCACCGCCGGCCAGGTCGCCTACGACGTACGGGAGGCGCTCGAGCGCTGGGAGCCACGCATCGCCGTGCTCGAGGTCGGCGTCGGCTACGACCGGATCGAGGCCGGCGTCATGTACGTCGACGTGTCCTACGAGATCCTCGGCACCAACGACCCTCGCAACCTCGTCTTCCCGTTCTACATGATCCCCGACCGCGAGCTCACCGGACCGGTCAACCCGCCAGTCGTGCAGGAGGTCTGACATGCTGCCCGCCCCCAACCTCGACGACCGCACCTTCCAGGGCCTGGTGGACGAGGCGAAGCGACTGGTCCAGAACCGCTGTCCCGAGTGGACCGACCACAACGTGTCCGACCCCGGCGTCACCCTGATCGAGGCCTTCGCGCAGATGGTCGACCAGCTCATCTACCGGCTGAACCGGGTCCCCGACCGCAACTACGTCAAGTTCCTCGAGATGATCGGCGTCGAGCTCCGCCCGCCGGCCGCGGCGACCGGGCGGGTGACGTTCTGGCTGTCGGCCCCCCAGCCGCAGCCGGTCCTCGTCCGCGCCGAGACGGAGGTCTCGACGCCGCGCACCGACATCCACGAGCCGGTCGTCTTCTCGACGCTGCGGGAGCTCAGCATCGTGCCGTGCTCCTTCCTGCGCGCGGGGACGGCCCTCGTCGGCGCCGAGCCGGTCGACCTGACGGCGGCCCTCTCGGGCAGCCAGGGGTTCCCGGTGTTCTCGGCGTCACCCACGCCCGGTGACGCGCTGCTCATCGGGCTGAGCAACGCGGTGCCGTCCTGTGCCGTGACCCTGCGGCTCGACTGCACCGTGGCCGGCGTCGGCGTCGACCCGCGGCGACCGCCGCGGGTGTGGGAGGCGTGGACCGGCGCCGGCTGGACGCCGTGCGAGGTGGACCACGACGACACCGGCGGGCTGAACAAGGACGGCGACGTCGTGCTGCACGTGCCCGACGACCATCAGGCCTCGATCATCGCCCGCGAACGGGCCGGCTGGCTGCGCTGCCGTCTCGTCGAGCCACTGCCGGACCAGCCGACGTACACCGCTCCGCCCCGGGTGAACGCCGTCACCGCGTTCACGATCGGGGGTACAGCACCGATGGCCAACGCCGAGGTCAGGCACGACGAGACACTCGGCCGCTCCGACGGGACCCCGGGCCAGCGCTTCCCACTGCTGCGCCGGCCGGTCCTGGCGTCCTCGGAGCCCGGCACGCTCCTGGTCGACACGCCCGAGGGCGAGCAGACCTGGACCGAGGTGCGCCAGTTCGCCGAGTCGGGTCCCGAGGACCGGCACTACCGCATCGACCACGTCGCCGGTGAGGTGGAGCTCGGGCCGGGCGTGCGCCTCGCCGACGGCTCGCTCCGCACGTACGGCGCGGTGCCGCCGCGCGGGTCCACGCTGCTGCTGACGTCGTACCGG
>JBAUWD010000361.1:0-8563 GCA_049583575.1 Nocardioides sp. | reverse complement strand
CCGCCGCGTTGACGGCTGCGGGCTATGACGCGGCCGGCCATCGCGCCCGGCAGTACGACGACTCCTGGGCCGCCGCGCACGACCTGGTGCTCGCCATGGACCACGACAACCTCCACGACCTCGGCGGCCGGTCCGAGCGCGTCGCCCTCTTCCGTGACTTCGACCCGGTCGGCACCGGCGAGGACGTGCCCGATCCCTACTACGGCGCAGCGGACGGGTTCGACGACGTGCTCGCGATCGTCGAGCGCACGTCGTCCGCCCTCGTCGACGAGCTGGCGGCCGCGGTCGGTGGATGACCGTCGGGGTACGGCGTGGGGCAGGATCGACGGCATCCCCACGAAGGAGGACGAGCCATGCCCCACGCCCCGCTCCCCGACGGCGCCGCCGCCCTGCTGCGGCAGCCCAACCCGGCCGTGATCGCGACCGTGATGCCCAGCGGCCACCCGATGTCGGTGGCCACGTGGTACCTCGTCGAGGACGACGGCACGGTGCTGGTCAACATGGACGCCGGGCGCGCCCGGCTGAAGTGGATCGAGCAGCACCCGCACGTCTCGCTGACCGCCCTCAAGGACGACGACTGGGGCACCCACGTCAGTGTCCGCGGTCCCGTCGTGCGGTGGGAGCACGACGAGGAGAAGGCCCTGGCCGACATCGACCGCCTGGCCCGGCACTACGGCGGCGACGGGTTCGGGAACCGTGAGGCGAAGCGGGTCAGCGCCTGGTTCCGCATCGAGAGCTGGCACGGCTGGGACCTCGAGTGAGGCCGGTTCGACCCGGCAGCGCCGGCGCGGAACGGCCGCAGCGAGCGCGAGGCGAGCTCGGTCGCGAGCTGCCTGCGATGGAGCGCGGAGGGTCCCGCATGCAGAGCGCCGTACTACCGTGGGCCTGCCGGATCCGAGGAGGTGCTCACGTGGTGAAGCGCACGCCCGCGTCAGTCGCCCTGGGCGCCCAAGGCCCGGCTCGTCCATGACCCGGCAGCCCCACGTCGCGCGGCGCGCCGAGGAGCTCCTCGGTACGGCGGTCGCGGCCACCGCCCCGGTGGCCGGTGGTGACGTCTCGACGGCCACCAAGCTGCGCCTGAGCACGGGCCGGTCGGCCCTGATGAAGACGCTCACGCACGCGCCGGAGGGCTTCTTCGAGGCCGAGGCGGCCGGGCTGAGGTGGCTCGGCGAGGCCGGTGGCGTCCGGGTGCCCGAGGTGCTCGCAGTGGAGACCGACTGCCTGATCCTGTCGTGGGTGGAGCCCGGGAAGCTGACGACCGAGGCCGCGAGCGAGTTCGGCCGGGCCCTCGCGCGCACCCACGCGGCCGGGGCGCCGTCGTACGGCCTCGACCGCGACGGCTTCATCGGCCGGCTGCCCATGCCCAACAAGCCGGCCCCCACATGGGCGGAGTTCTACGCCACGCGCCGGGTGCTGCCCTATCTCAAGCTGGCTCGCGACCGCAAGGCCATCGACGAGGAGGGCGCGGCCGTCGTCGAGAGCATCATCGGTCGCCTGGCCGGCCTGGTCCCCGAGGAGGGGCCGAGCCGACTGCACGGCGACCTCTGGAACGGCAACGTGATCTGGACCCACGAGGGCGGCTGCTGCGTGATCGACCCGGCCGCGCACGGTGGCCACCGCGAGACCGACCTCGCCATGCTCGCGCTCTTCGGGCTGCCCCACCTGCCGCGGGTGCTGGCGGCGTACGAGGAGGTCACGCCGCTCGCCGAGGGCTGGGCCGAGCGCGTCGGCGTCCACCAGCTCTTCCCGCTGCTCGTCCACGCGTGCCTGTTCGGCGGTGGGTACGGCGCGCGCGCCGCCGAGGTCGCCGGCCGCTTCGCCTGACCGGATGAGAGACCGCCTTCTCAGGCGTGGTTCAGGACGATTTGGCACAGTGGGTCCGTGACCCCGCCCACCACGTCGAGCCCTGCGAGCACCAAGCCGCACGTGCTCGTGGTGGACGACGACAAGGCGGTGCGCGAGTCCCTGCGGCGGAGCCTGGAGTTCAACGGGTACGCCGTCTCGCTGGCCGCCGACGGGGCCGAGGCGCTCGCCGGCATCGGCGGCCTCGTCCCCGACGTCGTGGTGATGGACGTGATGATGCCCCGGCTCGACGGGATCGAGACCACCAAGGCCCTGCGCAAGGCCGGCAACCACACCCCCGTCCTGGTGCTGACCGCGCGCGACGCCGTCGGCGACCGCGTGGAGGGTCTGGACGCCGGCGCGGACGACTACCTCACCAAGCCGTTCGCCCTCCAGGAGCTGCTGGCCCGGCTGCGCGCGCTGCTGCGGCGCGTCGTACCCGCCGAGGGCGACGACACCGAGGTGCTGTCGTTCGCCGACCTGTCGATGGACCTCGCCACCCGCGAGGTGCGCCGCGGGTCGCGCACCATGGAGCTGACCCGGACCGAGTTCACCCTGCTCGAGATGTTCCTGCGCCGGCCACGTCGGGTGCTGGAGCGATCCTTCATCCTCGAGGAGGTCTGGGGCTACGACTTCCCGACCACCGCGAACTCCCTCGAGGTCTACGTCGGCTACCTGCGGCGCAAGACCGAGGCCGAGGACGAGCCGCGCCTGATCCACACGGTCAGGGGCGTCGGCTACGTCCTGAAGGAGTCATGACCACCCCGGACACCGAGCCCACCGCGGGGATGCCGGCCCGCGACGAGAGTCGGTGGCACTACCGCAGGTCACTGGCGAGCCGGGTGATCCTGCTGACCACGATGGCGGTCGGCCTGGCGGTGGCTCTGGTCGCGCTGGGCGCCTACGTCACCGTGAAGATGTCGCTGGAGAGCTCGCTCGACAGCTCCCTGCGCGACCGGGCCCACCGGGCCGCGACGAGCATCCAGATCGCCCGGCTCACCAACGAGCAGGTCCCCTCCTGGGCCACCGGCGCCGCCGACGTCCGCATCTTCCTGGTGAGCTCCGACGGCACCGCCATCACCACCGACAAGTCCGGACCCCGGATCCCCCTCAACAACCACGAGATCGCGGTCGCCCAGGGCACGAGCAAGAGCAGCGTGCGCACCGTCTCCTACGCCAGCAGCGACTACCGCGTCGTCGCCGTACCGTACGGCGACAACGGCTACGCCCTGGTGCTCGCCCAGAACCTGGCGCCCCAGGAGCGAGTCCTGCGGAAGATGGGCGCGGTCACGCTGCTGTTCGGCCTCGCCGGGGTGATCGGCGCGGCAGCCGCCGGCTGGGCGGTGGCGCGCAACGGGCTGCGGCCGGTACGCCGCCTCACCCACAACGTCGAGATGATCGCCCGGACCGAGGACCTCACACCGCTTCCGGTCGAGGGGGACGACGAGATCGCGCGCCTCGCCACGGCGTTCAACGCGATGCTCGCCGCGCTCGCCGGATCCCGCGACCGCCAGCGCCAGCTCGTCGCCGACGCCGGGCACGAGCTGCGTACGCCGATCACATCGCTGCGCACCAACCTCGACCTGCTGCTCCAGGCCGACGGGGCCGGAGGCCTCGACCCGGGGCTGCGAGCCGAGCTGCTCGACGACGTCGGGGCGCAGATCGAGGAGATGTCGACGCTGGTCGGCGACCTCGTCGAGCTGGCGCGCGACGAGCCGCTGACCGCCGTGGTCGAGCAGGCCGACCTGGCCGAGGTCGTCGAGCGGGCGGTGGTGCGGGCACGCCGTCGCCGCGCCGGGCTGACCATCGAGGTCGACACCGAGCCCTGGTGGGTGACCGGAGAGACGGCCGCGCTCGAGCGGGCCGTGACCAACCTCCTCGACAACGCCGTGAAATGGAGCCCGCCGGGAGGCCGCGTCTCGGTCCGGCTCAACCACGGCACGCTGACCGTCGACGACGAGGGGCCGGGCATCGACGAGCACGACCGGGCCCATGTCTTCGAGCGGTTCTACCGGTCGCAGGAGTCGCGCTCGATGCCGGGCTCGGGACTCGGCCTGTCGATCGTGCGTCAGGTGGCCGAACGCCACTCCGGGACCGTGCGCGTCGAGGCGAAGCCCGGCGGCGGCACCCGCATGGTCATGCAGCTGCCCGGTGCCGCTCTGGTCGCCGGCTGACCCCACCCCCACGTGTTCGCCGAGTCGGCACATGACGACTCGGCGTGATCTCGACGTCTGTATGCGCCGACTCGGCGTGATCTCGACGTCTGTATGCGCCGACTCGGCGCGATCGCTGCTAGGTGAGCAGGTCGCTCGCCAGGCGATGGACGAGGTCCGAGCCGTGCTCGGTCAGGATCGACTCGGCGTGGAACTGGACGCCGCGGAAGTGCGGGCCGCGGACCAGGTGGACGTCGCCGGACCCGGGGTCGCTCTCCACGCCGATGCCGACCTGATCGAGGGTCGGGCCGGCCGCCCGTCCCGAGGGGGCGAGGGACGAGCCGTCGCCAGGGGAGACGCGCCCGACGAACGTGTTGTAGAAGCCCACGCGCTCGGGACGGCCGTCGATCTCGACCTCGGCCTGGGTGCCCTGGAAGACGATGTCCTTGTAGGCCAGCGGGATGCCGAGTCGGTCGCACAGCACCTGGTGGCCCAGGCACACCGCGAGGAACGGTTGCTCGCGGGCGAGCAGCCGGTCGACGGCACGGCGGAAGGTCGCGATCTTGGGATCATCGCCGTCGCGGGGGTCGCCCGGCCCGGGGCCCACGATCACGAGGTCGGCGTCGTCGAGGTCGCCGTCGGCGTAGTCGGCGTGCGGCACGACCTCGCTGCTCATCCCGGCGACGCCGAGCACGTGGCGCAGCATGTTCACGAAGTCGTCCTCGCCGTCGAGGATCGCCACGTGCTTGCCGGCCAGGCGAAGGTCGGGCGGAGCACCGGCCTGGTCGGTCAGCCAGAACGTCGAGAGCCGCTGGTTGCGTGAGTTCAGCGCGATCAGCACGTCCTCGTCGCGGGTGAGATCGTCCACGCCGTACGCCGGCGCGGCGGCCGGGTCGACCAGCCCGAAGGCACTGAGGATCCCGCCCGCCTTCGCATGCGTCTCGGCCACCTCGCTGCTCGGGTCACTGTCGCGGACGAGGGTCGCGCCGGCGGTCACCCTGAGATGACCGGCGAGGTCGACGTCGGCCGCCCGGATCACGATCGGGCTGTCGCACGTCGTACGGCCCTCGCGGTCGCGGCCGATCAGGGCGAGCGCTGCGCCGTAGTACCCGCGCCCCTCGGGCTCGTACTGCTTGATCAGCCGACAGGCGTTCTGCACCGGGCTCCCGGTGACGGTCGCGGCGTACATGGTGTCGCGCAGGACCTCGCGTACGTCGCGGCGGGTGCGGCCCGCGAGGAGGTATTCGGTGTGGACCAGGTGTGTCATCGGCTTCAGGAACGGCCCGAGCACCTGCCCGCCCTCGTGGCAGATGTCGCACATCATCTTCAGCTCCTCGTCGACCACCATGAAGAGCTCGTAGATCTCCTTCTCGTCGGCGAGGAAGTCGAGCAGCGCCGCCTTGCGCTCGGCCGGGTCGTCGTGGCCGGCGAGCCGGAAGGTGCCGCTGATCGGGTTCATCCGGACGTCGCTGGTCGTGCCGTAGCCGCCCTGCACGCTGACGTGCCGCTCCGGGCTGGCCCCCACGAGGTAGCGGTCGCCGGTGAAGAAGCAGAACGTCCAGTAGGTGCCGCGCTCCGACTCGCACAGCCGCTTGAAGACGGTGAGCGCCTTGTCGGCCCCCCAGTCGGCGACCTCGGCGCGGTAGTGCCGGCCGATGACGAGGTTGGCCCCCTCGCCCTGACCGATCTCGTCACGGATGATCGCCTCGACCAGCTTCGCGTACTCCTCGTCGCCGGTGTCGAACCCACCGCGGTCGCGGAACTCGAGCCCACGGTCGTGGATCGCCGCGAGCGTCTCGACCAGCGGGAGGCGCTGCTCGTAGGCGATCTCGACCACGACCAGCGGCGTGCCGTCGTCGTGGGCCGCGAAGCCGCGCTCGGTGATCTGGCGGTAGGGAACGGCCAGCAGCCGGTCGGCGGTCCGGCCCTCGGGCGGCACGCCCCGTTCCAGAGGTACGTCGAGAAGGCTCGCGACCTCGCTCCGGCCGCCGGCCACCGCGAGGACCGTGTCGCCGTCACCCGTCCGCACCAGGGCCCACGCGTCGTACCCCTGGAGGGCGGCGAGCGCGGCGCGGGCGGAGCGGTCGGCGGTCATGGAGCCAGAATCTACCGACGGTCAGCCCAGGTCCTTGATCTCGTTCAGGTACCGGAGCACGGTCTGCAGCTCGGCCACCGTGTAACGGGCATGGACCCGGTCCATCCGCTGCAGGATCGACGCGTACTCCGCAGTGACGCGCTCGTCGTCGAACGGGTGCGCGTGCACCCAGGTCTTGCGCCGGTCGGCCGCGTCTGGCCGGCGCTCGACCAGACCCTTGGCCTCGAGCCGGTCGAGGACACGGGTCGTGGTGCTCGAGGGCAGCCCGGTCGCCTCGGCGACCTGGCCCGGCGTCATCGGCTCGCCCCGGCGCACCAGCACGCCGTACGTCTGGAAGTCGACGACGTTCAGCCCGATCGAGCGCGCGATGCGCTCGTTGGTGAGGACGGCGGAGGCGATCAGCTCCTGCATCGCCAGGGCGATGTGCTCGCCGATCTGTTTCCTGCTGGACACCGGCGCCACCCTTCGCTAGTCTCTCCATATCGGAATTACTCCGTATCGGGAGAGTCCCAATATGGGATCTCTCACACCCAAGACTACCAATCAGACAGGAGCAAGACATGGCCGAGAAGCGAGGCCTCGCCATGGGCGTGCTGATCTTCGCATCGTTCATGGACCTCTTGGACGCGACGATCGTGAACGTCGCGCTCCCCTCGATCCGTACGGCTCTCGACGCCACCGGCGCCCAGCTCGAGTGGGTGGTCGGGAGCTACCTTCTGGCCTTCGCCGTGCTGATGATCACCGGCGGACGGCTCGGCGACATCTTCGGACGCCGACGGCTGTTCGTGACCGGCGTCGTCGGGTTCACCCTCGGCTCGGCGCTGGCCTGCATCGCCCCGACGATCGGGGTGCTGCTCGTGGCACGCGTCGTACAGGGCGGGTTCGCGGCGATGATGGTGCCTCAGGTGCTGTCCTCGGTGCAGGCGCTGTACGCGCCGCGTGAGCGGGCCGCGATGTTCGGCACCATCGGCGCGGTGTCCGGCATGTCCGCGGTGATCGGCCCGGTGCTCGGCGGCTGGCTGGTCAGCAGCGACGCGTTCGGCATCGGCTGGCGCAGCATCTTCCTGATCAACCTCCCCGTCGGCATCGCCCTGGTCGTGCTCGCGCTCCGCTGGGTGCCCGACACCCGCTCATCCCACCCGTTGCGGCTGGACCCGGCCGGGCTGGTGCTCGCCACCGCGGGCCTGCTCGGCGTGGTGTACGCGCTGGTCGAAGGGCGAGCCCAGGACTGGGCGGCCTGGATCTGGGCGGTCGGCGCGGGCGGCCTCCTGGTGCTGGCGGCGTTCGTCGTGCAGCAGGTACGCCGCGAGCGAGCGACCGGCTCGGCGCTGCTGCCGATGCGGCTGTTCGGAGACCGTGGCTTCTCGGCGGGACTGGTCACGCAGGGTGCCTTCCAGGGCTCGCTGGCCGGGTTCGCTCTGGTGCTCACCGTGTACATCCAGACCGGCCTCGGGTGGTCGGCCATCCACGCGGGCCTCACGATGCTGCCGTTCAGCCTCGGCGCCTTCGTCGGTACGGCGATCTCGGTGCCGCTGGGCATGAGGCTCGGCAAGGTCGTGATGGTCACCGGCGCCGGACTCCAGGCGGCCGCCACGGTCTGGGTGCTCGCGGTCGTCCACAGCCAGGGCCCGGCGCTGTCGACGTGGGACCTGGTGCCCGCGCTGGTCGTGAACGGGATCGGGCTGGGGCTGCTCGTGGTTCCGCTGGTCGACGTGGCGCTGGCCACGATCCCCACCAGTGAGGCCGGGGCCGCCTCGGGCGCGTACGGCACCGTCCAGCAGGTGGGGGCCGCCCTCGGCGTGGCGGTGCTCGGCACGGTGTTCTTCTCCGTCGTCGGCACGTCGTACGACGTGGGCTCGCTGCGATCCGGGCTGCTCGCGGCCTGCTGGGTCGCCGCCGGTGGATACGCCCTCTGCGGATCGGCCGCCCTTCTGCTGCCGAGCCGCTCCCAGGTGCACGCCCATCAGGAGACGGTCGAACGAGAGCTCGCCGAGGAGCCGCTCCCCGCCTGACGGATCCGACGAGCGTGCTGAACGCCGAGTCGTCACAAGACGACTCGGCGTTCCTGCGACGTCTCTTTGCGCCGACTCGGCGTTCCTGGCGTGTCTCTTTGCGCCGACTCGGCGTTACCGGGGGCGGATCAGGGTCAGCAGCTGGGTCGCGCGGGTGAGGACGACGTACAGCGTGGCGCGGCCGGTGGACGACTCGGCCTCGATGGCGTCGGGGTCGAGGATGACGATGCCGTCGAACTCCAGGCCCTTGGTGTCGATGCCGGTCAGGACGACGATCCGATCGTCGCCCGCCGTCTGGGGCGTGGTCGCGTGGGGAGCGTCGTCGGCCAGCTCCGGCCACGACGCCAGCCACGAGGCGACCTCGGCCCGGCGGGCGATCGGGGTCACGATCCCCACGGTGCCCCGCACCTCGCCGGCGATCGCGATCAGCTCGGCTCGCACCGTCGCGGCGAGATCCGACC
>JBAUWD010000360.1:0-3077 GCA_049583575.1 Nocardioides sp. | reverse complement strand
ACGCCCGACCGGGCGGCGCTGACGTTCTCGGTCCTGCTCCGGCCGCATGTGCCGCCCGAGCGCTGGCCCTGGCTGCCGCTGCTGACCGGGTACGCCGTGGGGTGGGCGCTGCGCGGTGCCGGTGCCGACGCGAGCCTGAAGTGGCCCAACGACGTCACGGTCGGCGACGCCAAGGTCGCCGGCATCCTGCTCGAGCGGGTCGAGACACCGGCGGGCGCGGCCGCGGTCCTCGGCATCGGCGTCAACATCTCGACGACCCGGGCCGAGCTCCCGGTCGACACCGCGACCTCCCTGTCGCTGGTGGGGGTCGAGGCCGAGCGCACCGACCTGCTGGGAGAGATCCTGCGCGTCCTCGCGGAGCAGTACGACGAGTGGCAGGGCTCCGGGGGAGCGTCCTTGGCCGCGTCGTACCAACGCGGGTGCAGCACCATCGGCCGGGAGGTGCGCGTCGAGCTCCCCTCGGGCGAGACCCTGACCGGCCTGGCCACCGGTCTCGACGACTCCGGGCGGCTCCTGGTCGAGTCCGACGGCGGTCCGGTCCCCGTCGGGGCCGGTGACGTCGTCCACGTGCGTCCGGTGCCATCCGACGGCTCGGAGTGAGAGGATCACGCCGTGCCCATCTCTCAGAAGCTGCTGACCGAAGGTGAGTCGGTCGTGGTCGACACGCGAACCCACCCCAAGGCGCTGATCTTCCCCGTGCTGATCCTGCTCGTGACGCTGGCCGTGGCGATCTTCCTCGACCGGTTGATCGGCAACCGCGTCGTCAGCCTGATCGTGTGGATCCTGGCCGCGGTCGTGGTGGTCTGGTACACCCTGCGGCCGTTCCTCGCCTGGCTCACGTCGACGTACACGATCACGACCAAGCGCCTGATCACGCGCGAGGGCGTGCTGGCCCGGCGCGGCCACGACATCCCGCTGATGCGCATCAGCGACGTGGCCTACGACATGGGCATCACCGACCGGATGCTCGGCTGCGGCACGCTGGTGATCAGCGACGCCAGCACCCACGGCTCGGTGCGGCTGCACGACATCCCCCACGTGGAGGACGTCCAGCGCAAGCTGACCGAGCTGCTCGGGCACTCCGGCTCGGCCGACGTCAGGACCGACGACGGCACCTGACGGGCGGGTGTCGCCGGACGACCCCGGTCCGCCGGACGACTCCGGCGGTGACCCCTCGGCCGGACACCGACTCGAGTCGGCGATCCTGGGTGAGGAAGCGGTCTACAACGCCCTCGAGGTCGCCGACGAGACGGGCGCGACCATCGACCAGGCGCGCCGGCTGTGGCGCGCCCTCGGCTTCCCCGACCGCGGCGTCGAGCGGGCGTTCACCCAGGGCGACGCCGATGCGGTGTCCCGGCTGCTGCGGCTCGTGGACGGCGGGGTGGTCGACTTCGACATGGCCGTCAACCTGACCCGTGCGGTGGGCCAGACGATGGCCAGGCTCGCGGACTGGGAGGTCGCCACCCTGGTCAACCGCGTCCAGGAGCTCGAGTCCGGCGACGAGGCCACCGGCTCACGGGTCACGGCCGCGCTCCAGATGGTCGAGGCGCTGAACGTGCCCTTCGAGGAGCTGCTCGTCTACGTCTGGCGCCGGCACCTCGCGGCCGCGGTGAGCCGGGTGGAGGCACTCGGCGCCAACGAGGAGGACCTCCACACCACCCAGCTCACCGTGGGGTTCGCCGACATCGTGAGCTTCACCGCGCTCACCAACCAGCTGGAGAACGACCGGATCGGCGACCTCGTGGAGATCTTCGAGTCGCGCTGCGCGGACGTGGTGGCCGGCCAGAACGGCCGCGTCATCAAGAGCATCGGCGACGCGGTCCTCTTCGTGAACGAGGACCCGATCCGGGCCTTCGACACCGCTGAGGGGATCATCGCCGTGATCGGCCGCGACCCCCGGATGCCCGACGTCCGCGTAGGGCTGTCCACGGGATCGGTGGTGATGCGCCTCGGAGACGTCTTCGGGCCACCGGTGAACCTCGCCGCGCGGCTCACCGCGGTGGCCCGGCGCAACCGCGTGATCGTCGACCAGGACACCGCCGACCGGCTCCCGGAGGACCAGTTCGAGGCCCGTCCGCTGCCCGCGAGACCCGTCCGCGGCTTCGGTCTGGTCGAGCCGGTCGCCGTGCGCCGACACTGATCCCGGAGCCCGCTGCGCAGCCTCCGTGCTCGCCATCTCGTGACGTGTCACCCGGCTCGTCGCTGCGCGCCGATCCGGGTCGACACTCCTCGATCTCCTCGCTTCCCGGAGCCCGCTGCGCAGCCTCCGTGCTCGGAGATTTTACCTTCGGGGAGGGGCGAGTTGAGCCATTCCCCGGCGCCGGATCGTGTTAGTACCTATTTTCTAGTCGTGCTCAGTGTCCAAGACGTGCGCGTCGATCCGCTCACCCGTCGGGTGTGGCGGGACGACCGCGAGATCACCTTCTCGCGCAAGGAGTTCGACCTGCTTCATCACCTGATGACGCAGGCCGGGTCCATCGTGTCCCGCGACGAGCTGATGCTGACCGTCTGGAACACCACCTTCTGGACGTCGTCCAAGACGATCGACGTACACCTCGGCTGGGTCCGCCGCAAGCTCGGCGACGACCCCAGCCAGCCGACCCTCATCACCACGATCCGGGGTCACGGACTCCGCTTCGAGCTCGAGGCACCCAGCTACCCGGCCGCCGTGGAGCCCACGGAGGCGGCCGCGGTCTGACTCCGCGACCCCAGCCCCTACGCTGTCGCGGGTGAGTGACGACCCGCTGGGCGCGCCGGTGGTGGCCGTCGTCGGCGGCGGACAGCTCGCCCGGATGATGGCCGAGCCCGCGGCTGCCCTCGGCGTCCCGCTCCGGCTCCTCGCCGAGGGCCCTCGGGTCTCCGCCGCCCAGGTGATCCCCGACCACCTGGTCGGCGACTACACCGACCTCGCGACACTGCGCCGGCTGGTCGAGGGATGCCGAGTGGTGACGTTCGACCACGAGCACGTCCCGACCGACCACCTGCACGCCCTCGCGGCCGCGGGGATCGCCGTCCGACCGGGGCCGCAGGCGCTGGTGCACGCGCAGGACAAGGGCGTGATGCGCGCAGCGCTCGAC
>JBAUWD010000359.1:0-1959 GCA_049583575.1 Nocardioides sp. | reverse complement strand
CGCCTGAGCGGACCTTCTAGTAGCCGCTCAGGCGGACGACCCGGTCGGGGCGACCCCGCTCAGGGCTCCACGGTGACCTTGATGGCCTCGCCCTTCTTCACGATGTCGAAGGCGGACAGGACGTCGTCCAGCGGGATGTGCCGGGTGATCAGGTCCTTGACCGGGACCTGGCCGGTGGCGATGTACTGCAGGGCCCGCTTGTTGTGCTCGGGTGCGGAGCCGTTCGCGCCGTGGATGTGGAGCTGGCGGTAGTGCACCAGGTTGGAGTCGCAGGTGATGGTCGGGTCGGTCTTGGGCAGGCCGCCGAAGAACGAGATCCGGCCGTTGCGGGCGGCCATCGCGATGGCCTGCTCCTGGGTGACGTTCGCCGCGGTCGCGGTGATCACGACGTCCGCGCCGCGTCCGCCGGTGAGCTCCATGACCCGGGCCACGACGTCCTCCTGCGACCCGTCGATGGTCTCGTCGGGGTGGACGGCGTCCGCCGACATCTCGAGGCGTTCGGCGTTGACGTCGACGAGGTAGACCGGTCCGGCCTCGTGGACGCCGCGCGCGATCCGGATGTGCATGCACCCGATCGGGCCGGCTCCGAAGACCACGACGGTGTCGCCGGGCTCGATGCCGAGCAGCTCCTGGGCGTTGATCGCGCACGCGAAGGGCTCGGCGGCCGAGGCCTCGTCGTACCCGACGTTGTCCGGGATCCGGTTGAGCCCGTCGACCTTGAGCACCTCGCGCGGCACGATCATGTACTCGGCGAACCCGCCGTCGTACTGGTAGCCGACCGAGGTCTGGTTCTGGCAGACCGCCATCCAGCCCTTCCGGCACTCGTAGCACTCGCCGCACGGCACCGCGGCGATCACCTGCGCGCGGTCGCCGACCTGCCAGTCGCCGCCGTACGTCGTGTTGACGTCGGCGCCGACCTCGACGACCTCACCGGCGATCTCGTGGCCGATGATGCGCGGCGGGGTGAGGTTCTGGTGACCGTTGTGGAAGATCTTCACGTCGGTGCCGCAGGTCGAGCAGTTGCGCACTCGCAGCTTGATCTCGTCGGGTCCGCACTCGGGCTCGGGAACGTCCTCGAGTCGCACGTCCTCGGGCGCGTAGAACCGCAGGGCCTTCATCGGGAGAGCCTCTTCTCTTGTGGGGGATGGGAGCGTCAGTCGTCTTCGTCGTCGCCCGTGGTGAGCAGCTCGAGGACCTCGTCGACGCTGGTGGTCTCGCGGAGCCGCTGTGCGGACTCCCGGTCGGAGAGCACCATCGCCAGCGACTGCAGGATGCCGATGTGCTCGTCGCTCTTGCTCGCGATGGCGATCGCGACCTGGCAGAGCTTGCCGTTCCAGTCGACGCCGTCGGGGAACTGCAGGAACGCCAGCGCGGCGCGATGGATGTGCTCACGGCTGGCGTCGGTGCCGTGGGGGATGGCGAAGCCCTCACCCATGTACGTCGACACCGACTGCTCGCGCTCGAGGATCGCGTCGGCGTACGCCGTGTCTGCGGCGCCGATCTCGACCAGCACCGCCCCGCACTGCCGGAGCGCGTCCTCCTTGTCGGTGGCGCTGAGACCGAGACGAACCGCGTCGCGGCCCAGCACGCCTGATGCGTCAGGACTCAAGGGTCCCGCCGTCCTTGATGGCGTTCTCGACCTTCGCGAAGGCGGGGTCGCCCATGAAGATCTGGAACGTGACGACCACGGCGTTCGGGTTGATCATCCGGGCCCGGTCGGCGAGCCCGGCGTGGCAGAGCACCACCTGGGCATCGGCCGGGATGCTGTTGACGGGGGAGTGGATGACGTCCACGCCGTACTTCTTGAGCTTCTTCTTCATGGTGCTGGCGACCATGACGCTGCTGCCCATGCCTGCGTCGCAGGCGATGATGACCTTCTTGATGTCGGAACCGCTGACCTGTGGCATCGGTTGTCCTCTCGGTCTGGGTGTGGGGGTCGGGTGCCACTCCATCGTGGCA
>JBAUWD010000358.1:0-4873 GCA_049583575.1 Nocardioides sp. | reverse complement strand
GACGACGACCCAGACGTCGCCGTCGTCGGCGTACTCGCGCTCGCGCACCTCGCCGCGGCGCGGGTCGTCGTAGCGCGTGTGCAGGTAGAGGCCGGCTCGCTCGAGGTCGCTCATGCCACGGTCCAGTCCTTCCTGGTCACGGACTCGATCGACATCACGAACGGCACGTAGTGCCCGCGCTTCACCTCCGAGCCGGTGGACATGATGCTCCCCGAGTCCTGGTCCACGAGCTCGTCGGCGGCGTCGGTCCCGAGCTGCGCCTCGACGTCGCCGTAGTGCTCCGGCTTGTCTCCCAGGAACTTCTTGCTGTCGGCGTCGGTGGCGTCCTCCTCGACGTACTCGTCGTCGAGACCGAACATGTGACCCGCCTCGTGCGCCGCGGTGTTCTGCGTGACGTCGTGCGTCCCACCTGCACCCTGGTCGGAGATCAGGATGTCGACGCGGCGGAACTTCTCCTCGTCGGTGGTGTTCTTCTCGCCCGCGCTCAGCGCCCGGCCCTGGGCACCCCAGCCGACCTGGCTGTTGAGCTCGTCGAGCACCGCCTCGGCCCGTTCGGTGCCGAGCTCGGCGTTGTGGGTCGTGCTCCCCTTGGAGGTGGCTCGCCCGATCGTGAACAGCTGCAGGTCGTGCTTCGTGCCGTCCGGCGCCACCTTCTCGCCGAGCTGGAACCCCTTCGCCTTGATCCGTGCTGCGACGGTCGCGATGGCGCTGGTCATGTCCGGCGTGAGCTGGGCGCTGTCGTTGGCGAAGCCACCCACCTGCTCGATGAGCGGGCGGTCACGCACGGTCGTCGTCTCCGTCTCCGACGCGTCACGGCTCTCCAGGGTCGAGGTGTCGCCGTCCACGAACGAGCGGAACCGCGGGGGCGGTGTCTCGCCGGCCTTGCCCTTCGGGACCTTCAGGGCGCTCATCGTGTTGTGGGCCTTGTCCGCGTCGACCAGCTCGACCTTCACGTCCACCACGCCGCGGTGCTCCGCGAACCCGGGGTCCTTGGTCATCAGCTCGTGCTTCCTGCTCCACGCGGTCGCGACGCTGCTCTGGAAGTCGGTGCCGAACTTCGTCTTCTCGGCCGCCGTCCACTTGAAGTCCGCGCGCTGGGCCCGGGTGAAGTGATGCGAGCGGAAGGGCTCCTTGCGCAGGTCGGCGCGGGTGAAGTCCTTGAAGTCGATGTGAACGCGCAGCGTGACGGTGACGTCGCCCTTGACCGGCATCGGCCCGTTGGGCTTGTAGTCCAGGTCGAACTGACCGCTGTCGGACTGGAACCTCGTCTTGTCGAACGTCGGGTCCGTCGCCGGCGGTGTCTTCACGTCCACCGGCGCCGGCTGCCGGCTGACCGTGAGCATCGCCGCGACCCGACGGTTCCCGGCCCACTTCTGGAGGTCGAGCACCCCGGCCTCGGCGGACGTCGCAGCCGGGGCGGCCGGCGTGTGGGTGTGCCCGGCGCCCTTCGACGTCGACCTGCCCTTGCCCTTCGTGGGCGCAGCGGACATGCGCCCCCTTCCGGTACCAGGCATCACGGCGATCCGTCCGGGCCGCTGAAGTTGGGAATGATCACATTGCGCACGAACTTCCAGGCCTTCCCTTTGTCGTCGCGACCGCCCTTCTTGAGGTTGCAGGTCGGGCACAGGATCACGAGGTTGCTCGCATCGGTGTCCCAGGCTTCGCGCAGGTCCTGGGTTGTCCTGCGACCGTCCTCTGTCCAGTGTTGGGCGACCGGCTTGCGGTGGTCCAACTGGTAGCCATCCGACAGCCGAACGACGTGCGGTGGCCGCTTGTACCCGGCACACGTGTAGCTCAGACCACCGGGGAGAGTGACCGCGGCGATCTTCGCTTGTTCGTGCGTCCGATAGCCAGATCCGTAGAACTTGCCGCGCACATCGTCGTACGCGCTCTTGAGCACCTTCCCGTCCAGGGTGTACGTCGTTGCATTCGGGCCGCCCTCCGGTGGCGCGAGGTCAGGACCACCGCCGGGCATGTTCAACAGGAACTGGTCGACCGAGTATCCCGGTTCGCCGACACCGTGCTTGCTCGTACCCGGGAGCGTCTTCCTCTCCACCCAACGCAGGAACACCCACCGCAGACGACGGTCGACTCGTTCGACCACCGCGTCTCGACGTGCCGCGATCACGAAGAACGTCTTCCGCACGTACTTCGCCGCCTCGTCCACCGGCGAGGGAGGCAACGTCTCGTCCGGCGTGTCCGCGTCGGACTTCTGGAGGTGCACGTGGTAGCGACTGCCCGAAGAGACGAGGGTTGCTGCCTTGAGTCCGAACTGCTTCCTGAAACTGGAGAGTGCTGCCGTCACCGACGCCACGGTCGCGCCCTTCTGCGTCAGCAGCAGATGAGCTGCGGTCTTGGATGCAGCGAGCTCGTCCCCGAGGACCTCCTTCGGCTTGCCCGTGAGCCGATCCTTGACGCCTGTCACCTTCCCCTTCACCCAGGTCTTTCCGGCCTCGACCTTGCCCTTCACCCAGGCCTTGCCGGCCGCGAACTTCTTCTTGACGCGGGACCCGATGCCGGCGAGGCCGCGGATCAGTGGCCCGGCGATCTTGAGGCCGGTCTTGATCACGAAGTCGAGCGCCTTGTTGACCGGCTTCTGGAGCTTCCCGACGATCTCGCGCACCTTCTGGCCGATGCCGCCGAGGCCGATGATGCTGGCCAGGAAGCCGATGATGATGGGCACCATCTGGCCCAGGACGTCCTCGATCTTGGCCGCGACACCGCCGATGTTGCCCCGGACGATGTCGGCCATCGAGTCGAGGATCGTGTTCACGAACTTCGCGATCCGCGCGGCGTTGGACACGAAGAACATCACGACGTCGTAGATCAGCTTGCAGGCCTTGATGAACGCCGCGGCCGGGTTGAGCAGGCCGATCAGCCAGGTGATGCCGGCGGTGATGATCTTGGTGAGGACGAAGTCCTTCACCTGGTCGAGGATCATCTCCTTGATGTCGCCGAGCCTCTCGAGCAGCATCTCCCACAGCGCGCCGACCCCACCCGCGGCCAGCTTCTGGAAGATGTCGACGCCGCTCTCGACGGCGGCCATGGCCCTCTGGCCGATCTGCTTGACGAGCCGGTCGCGGATGTTGCGCCAGGTCAGCCCGAAGATCGAGGCCAGCAGGTGGATGACGCCCTTGAGGTCGAACGTCTCCGGAAGCTCCACCCCTCCCTCCGCGAGTGCGCCGAACAGCCACCCCAGCAGGCCCTTGCGCAGGTGGTCGAGGAAGTTGTCCTTGAACCTGTTGATGCCGCCCTTGATCCCGTCGATCAGGTTGCCGAGGAACCGCACCGGGTGCTTGACGATCTGCCCCACCACACCGGCCACCCGGGCGAGCACGCTCTTGAGCATGTTCACGAGGTCGCGGATCGTGTTGACGATCGCCTTGATGGCGCCGACCACCTTGTCGACCAGGCCGCGGTTCTCGGCCTGGAGCTCCTCGATCCGCTCGTCCAGCCCCTTGCGCGCCGCGACGTACTTGGTGGCCAGCGTGTCGACGACCGAGTCCTGCTTCGAGGCGACGTCGCTCTCGAGCTGCTCGAACCGCTCGCCGATCTCCTGCGAGGCCTCGGAGCCGACCTTCTTCAGGTCGTTCGGCAGGCTCTTGACGTACGTCGCGATCTGCGCCCGGCCGGTCGCGATCCGCTTCTTGGCGGCGGTCAGGTCGCCACCGACGATGTCGGCCACCCGCGAGATCGTGACGTCCATCTGCTTGAGGTAGAGCTCGCGCCCGGCCACGTAGAACTCGTTGACCTTGTCCGGCATCCCGCGGATCTTGTCCCTCAGCCAGCGGAACTTGCCGGTCCAGCCGCCGTACCGGTCCTCCTTGTACGCCGACATCTTGGCGGCGACGTAGTCCTCGAAGGCGGCACGGGCGACCTTCTCGCCGTCCTCGAAGGCCTTCTCGACCTTGGGGTCGATGCCGTCGAGGATCTGCTTCACGTCGGCCTCGGTGGCGTCGAAGATCGCCTGGATCCTGGCGGTGACCTCCGCCCGCCTCTGCTCGTCCTTGGACTTCGTCTTCCCCTTCTCGGCGACCAGATGGGCCAGGGCCGCCCCCTTGGCGCCCTGCATGCCGGCCACGCCCGCCTTGGTCTCGGCGGTGGCATCGGCCCTGCCCTGCTCGATGACCTGCTGCTCGTGCTGCCGGTACTCCGCCGGGGCCGTGTCGGCGTGCGCCGCCGCCTCCTTCTTGTCGGCGAGCGCCTTCTCGAACTGCGGCTCGTTCGAGTCCGCCAGCTGCTCCTCGCTGACGTCGCCGTCGGCCAACGCCTGGTTGGCCTCGTGCTTGCCGGCCTCGAGGTTGAGCTGCTCCGCGGGCGCGGGCTTGGGTACGGCGCCGGCCGCGGGGATGGGCACCACCGACCCGGGCGGCTCCGGCCCCATCGGCGTGACGGGCTTGGGAACCGCCTTGGACGTGTCCGGGGCCGCCGCGGTCGCCTGCTCGATGTCCTCGGCCTGACCCTCCTTGCCCTGGGTCACGAGGCCCTGCACCTCGCCCTTGACCTCGCCCGCCTTGCCGGACTCCTTGTAGTCGTCGGCCTCCTTGAGCGTCTTCGGCGACTTGGCCTCGATGGCCGCCTTCACCGACGCGATGAACGCCTTCTTGTCGAAGGTGCCCGCCTGTTGCGCGTCCATCGTGTCGGCCTTGGCCGCCTTGGCCTGTCCGGAGAGGTCGTCGGTCGGGGCGAGCGCGGCGGCCTGCGCCTCCTTCGCCTTGGCGGCGGCCGGCGGGTGCGCCCGCTTGGCCTTGGCGAAGGCCTTCACGTTCTTGGTCACGTGCGTGAAGGCGGGGTCGCCGGCCGGCTCGTCCCCCGGCGGCCGCACCGGAGGCTGGAGGAGCTGCTCGCCCGACAGGGGGGCGGGTGCCGCCAC
>JBAUWD010000357.1:0-4634 GCA_049583575.1 Nocardioides sp. | reverse complement strand
GTCGAGATCCAGCCGCTCGATGATCGCCTCCTCCGCGCCGCTGAGGTGCTCGGCGAGGTCGTCGACCGCGGTCTCGATCTCGCCCGCCTCGAGCAGGTCGAGGAGGTGGTGGTGGGAGCCGGCCTGGTCGCGCGCGTTGCGTCGTACCCGGTCGATCTGGGCGAGGGCGAGCCGCAGCTCAGCGACGATCGACTCGGCCATCGACACCAGCCGCGGCGAGTCGGTCAGCCCGACCAGGCTGAGGTGGATGGCGAGGTGCCGCTGGTTGAGCTCCTGGTACGACGCGCTGTCGGCGACCGCTCGCTCGTAGTCGGCCAGCGCACGTCGTACGGCGTCACGGGCCTCCTCGCTCGCCACCGGCCAGTGCCGTAGACCGGCGGTCTCGAGCACGGTCCGGGCTCGCGACACGTCGCGCACGGACTCCGGGTCCGGCCGGGCGACCGAGACCCCGCGGTTGGGCTCACGGGTGGCCAGGCCCTCTGCGACGAGGAGCGCCAGCGCCTCGCGCAGCGTCGGCCGGGAGACGCCCAGCGACTCGGCGAGCGCCACCTCGCGCAGTGGGGTCCCCGACTCCAGCTCGCCCTCGAAGACCGCCCGCCGCAGCTCGTCGGCGACGCGGTCGACCATCGAGGAGTGCTCCAGGTGGAGCGTCCCGAAGGCGTCGGACGAGGTGTCGGTCGGGTTCATGACCCCATTGTCTGACAACGACTTGCCCGGAGCCTCATCCCGCGCCTATCCTCCCATGTTGTCAGATTGTCAGACAATCAGCGACCGAACAGACGGGCTCCGCCATAGGTGCCCTCTGACCGCGCCATTCGAGCCCACTCGACGAGGAAAGGGGTACGCCGTGCCGGACGCGCTGCCGTGGGGACGCCGCTACGTGATGGTCCGACCGGATCACTTCCGGATCGACTACCGGATCAACCCCTACATGGACCTCGACGACCAGCCCGACGCCGGTCGTGCGATGGGGCAGTGGGTCGACCTGGTCTCCGCCATCGAGTGGGCGGGCGGCACGGTCGAGGTGGTGCCGCAGCGGCCCGACGCCCCGGACATGGTCTACGCGATGAACCTCGGCCTCGGCCTCGTGGGTGCCGGCGGCCGTCCCCACGTGGTGCTCTCGCACATGCGGCACGCCGAGCGCCGGATGGAGACGCTGACCGCCCAGCCGTGGTTCGAGCGCAGCGGACGCTCCACGTCGTACGTCGGCCGTGACGGCGTCGGCGCCCACCTCGAGGCCGGTGACGTGTTCGCCTGGGGCGACGCGCTCGTCGCGGGCTACGGTCCGCGCACCGAGCAGCTGGCGCTCAAGCACCTCGCCACCGACCTCGGCGTGCGGGTGCGCGGCCTCCGGATCACCCACCCAGCGATGTACCACCTCGACCTGGCCTTCTGCCCCCTCGACGAGCGGCGCGCGATGGTCGCCCCGGGCGCCTTCGACGACGCCTCCGCCGCGGTGCTGCTCGACCTCGTGCCCGAGCCGTTGGTGCTCACCGACGACGAGGCGCTGTCGACGTTCTGCGCCAACTCGATCGTGATCGGCCGCACCGTCGTGATGCCGGCCGGCAGCCCCGGCCGGGTCACGGCCCGGCTCGCCGCCTGGGGCTTCGAGGTCGTCGAGGTCGACGTCAGCGAGTTCCACAAGGGCGGCGGCTCGATCCGGTGCCTGACCAACCCCGTCGACCTGCGGCTCGGCCGCGACGTACCGCTGGTGTCCGGGGGTCAGGTGGTGCTGCCCCCACTGTGAGGCGGGTGGGCCGGCCATCGCAGTGCCACCATGATGAAGCCGCGTCGTCACCCCCTACGCTCGCCCGCATGGTTCCGATCGGCGGCACGGGGTGGATGCTGCTGGGAGCCGCGGTGTCCGGACTGTGCTGCCTCGTGGTCGCACTGGCCGTGGGTCGCCGCATGGGACCGGTGGCCGGCCTGGCCTGGGGCGGTCTGGTGTGGAGCCTCGTGGTGATCGGGCTGGTCACCCTGCTCCCCCCGGTCAACCATCCCGGGATCGTCCCGGCGAACGAGCACCAGACCAGCTGCAGCTGGGACATCGGCGGGCCGTCGCCGGGGGGCTTCTGGATCTTCGGTGGCGGCCAGCAGCTGCTCAACATCGTGCTCTTCGTCCCGTCCGGGCTCCTGATGACCATCGCGTTCTCACGCTGGCGGACGGCGAAGGTCCTGGTGCCGCTGGGCTTCCTCCTGCTCGCGGCGTACTCGCTGGGCATCGAGGAGACCCAGCTCCATGTCGCCCGGATCGACCGGGCCTGCGACGTCACCGACATCATCGACAACGTCGTCGGCGCAGGCCTCGGCATCGTCGCCGGCGTGGTCCTGCTGCCGGTCCTGCGCCCCTGGCGTGCGCGCCGCCAGTCGTGAGTGGGCCGGACAGCCGGCGATAGGTTGGCCCTCATGAGCAGCCCCCGGCCGAGAGAGTGCGTGTCCCGGATCCCGGCGTACGTCGCGGGGAAGCCGCCGCGGCCGCGTCCGGGGCTGACGACGTACAAGCTGTCTTCGAACGAGAACCCCCATCCACCGCTGCCGAGCGTCCTCGAGGCGGCCGTGCGGGCGGCCGCCGAGATGAACCGCTATCCGGACATGGGCAACACCGACCTGTACGCCGCGCTCTCCGAGAGCCTCGAGGTGCCGGTCGACGACCTCGCGCTCGCCACCGGGTCGGTCGCGCTGATCTACCAGCTGGTGCAGGCGTTCTGCGAGCCGGGCGACGAGGTGGTCTACGCCTGGCGCAGCTTCGAGGCCTACCCGATCGCGGTCACGGCGGCGGGAGCCACCAGCGTGCAGGTCCCCGTCACCGCCGACGGACGACACGATCTCGACGCGATGGCCGCGGCCGTCACCGACCGCACCAGGATCGTCCTGGTCTGCACGCCCAACAACCCGACCGGGCCGGCGGTGACGCAGCACGCCCTCGACGCGTTCCTCGCCCGGATCCCGTCGCACGTGCTCGTCGTCGTGGACGAGGCGTACGTCGAGTTCGTCCGGATGGACGACCCGGTGGACGGCATCGCCTCCGTCCGCGCGCACGAGAACGTGGTGTCGACCCGCACCTTCTCGAAGGCCTACGGCCTCGCCGGGTTCCGGGTGGGCTACGCCATCGCGCCCGCATCGGTCGCCTCCGCGCTCCGGGCCGTCTCGCTGCCGTTCGGCGTGTCCAACGTGGCCCAGGCGGCGGCCGTCGCGTCCCTGGCGATGAAGGCACGGCTCCTCGAGCGGGTCGACGAGCTGGTCGCCGAGCGTGAGCGCGTGGTCACGGGGCTCGCCGAGGTCGGCGTCGTCGTGCCCGAGGCCCAGGGCAACTTCGTGTGGCTCGGCGCCGGGGAGCGCACCGGTGAGCTCGCTGCCGCGGCGGACGAGCTCGGCATCGTCGTACGACCGTTCGCCGGCGACGGAGCCCGGGTGTCGATCGGGGAGACCGAGGCCAACGACCGGGTCATCGAGCTCGGGCGGACCTTCGGCTGAGGTCATGACCCGGCCGGTCGTGACCTCCACGATCTTCTGGTCTAGACCACCCTCACCTCGACGCGCCAGGTATCACCAGGGCCGGGCCGGCGCTCCTACGCTGTGCCCACCGTCCCTCCCATCTGGAGATGTCCATGCGTACTCATGCTCTGCTCAGCCGGGTTTTCGCCCTCGCTTCCTGCGGTGCCCTGATCACCGGTCTCGCCTTCGTGTCGGTCGGTCCCGCCTCCGCCGCCATCCCCTCGATGTTCGAGGTCGAAGGCGTCTCCAACGCCGATTCGAGCTGCACGGTGACGGCCGGGAGTCCCTCGGTCATCAACGGCCCGAAGGTGCTCCACCACGGCCGGGCCAAGGGCGCGGTCAACCTCGACACGACCTGGACCAGCGGCACCAACTCCAGCGACATCACCACGGTGGCCGGCCACTTCAGCAGCCACATCGACGTGACGGCGCCACACGACGTGCTGAAGAGCGCAACTCTCACCGGCACCGGGACCGTCCGCGTCTCGCGGGCCCTGGGCAGCTCGTCGACCTGCAACGTCAGCGCGACGCTGGCGAGCGTCAGCCAGTTCGAGACGCACCAGAAGAAGGCCGGTTGGTTCTACGTCACCCGAGACTCCTCCAAGGGCTCGGTCGCCGAGGTTCTCGTGTCCAACGAGGTCACGCACGAGCCCGCCGTCCTCGAGATCTACCAGGGCGGGTCGAGCTCGGTCACGGTGCGGGGCTTCGTCCAGCGCGGTACCTACGTCAACGAGCTGGTCGCGGGCATCCAGGCCGGAGCCACGCAGATCCTGCTGAAGAACGGCGGCAGCGTCTCGCGCACCTCGCTCAAGAACGTGCTGACCGAGTCGTTCCACAATGCGGGCTCGGCGTTCGCCAAGGCCAAGGGGAGCGGGACGAAGTTCGTGAGGTTCCCGGGCTCCCTCTCGTGCTCGCACCACAGTGCGACGCTGACCTGGAAGTCCGGTGCGTCGAAGGTGGCCACCGGCTCCTTCCTGGTGAACGGCAAGAAGATGGCATCGGTGAGCGGCCCGAAGGCGGGGCACCACGTGGTGCTGCGCCACCTGGGCAGGACCGCCGACAACACCATCTCCGCCCAGCTGTCGCTCAAGGGCGGGGGCCGGGCGAGCGCCACGGACCTGTTCGTGCCGTGCCACGAC
>JBAUWD010000356.1:0-9946 GCA_049583575.1 Nocardioides sp. | reverse complement strand
CGTGTCGACGCCGCGACGACGTGGGGCGTCGACAGCCTGCCCGAGCAGGCGGGTCGCGATGCCGACGCGATCGTCGCGGCCCTGACCTCGGGTGCCCTCGGCGGTCTGGTCGTCGGGGGCGTCGACCCCGACGACACGGCCGACCCCGCGGCCTTCCGCGCCGCCCTCGATGCCGCACGCTTCGTGGTCGCCCTGGAGCTGCGTGAGACCGACGTGACCCGCGTGGCCGACGTGGTCCTCCCGGTCGCTCCGGTGACCGACAAGGCCGGCACCTTCCTGACCTGGGAGGGGCGCCCCCGCGCCTTCGAGGCGGTCTTCGCCCACCGCAACTCCCTGCCCGACGCGCGCATCCTCGCCGGCATCGCCGAGGAGCTCGGGCGACCCCTCGGCTTCCGCTCGACCGACGAGGCCCACGCGCTCATGGTCGAGATGGGCCCGTGGGACGGCGAGCGCGCCACGCTGCCCGAGACGCCCCCTGCGTCGAAGGCCAGGCCTCTCGGCGAGAACGAGCTCGCGCTGGCCACCTGGAAGCTCATGCTCGACAACGGCTCGATGCAGGACGGCGAGAAGTACCTCCGGGCCACGGCGCGCACCCCGGTGTGCCGCGTCTCGCGCGGCGCCGCCGCGGCGCTGGGCGAGATGGTGACGCTCACCGGTGACCGCGGGTCGGTCACGCTGCCCGTCGAGGTGGCCGACGACCTCGCCGACGACACCGTCTGGGTGCCGGCGAACTCCACCGGGCACGGTGTCCTCGCCGACCTCGCCTCGCCGGGCAGCGGCGTACGCGTGAAGGGAGCCGACCAGTGAGCGCTGCGGTGTTCGCCATCTCGCCCGGTGCCGGTGCCCCGGGACTCGACGCCTTCGGCCAGGACCCCTGGTGGGTGATCGTGATCAAGGCGGTCCTGATCTTCGTGATCCTGGTCGTCCTGACGCTGTTCAACATCTGGTTCGAGCGTCGCGTGGTCGCCCGCATGCAGCACCGCATCGGGCCCAACGTCAACGGCCCGTTCGGCCTCCTGCAGAGCCTCGCCGACGGCGTGAAGCTGGCACTGAAGGAGGACATCATCCCCAAGGCGGCGGACAAGGTCGTGTTCCTCGCGGCCCCGGTCATCGCCGCGATCCCGGCGTTCGTCACCTTCTCGGTGATCCCGTTCGGACCCGTCGTGAAGATCCCGTTCAGCGACCGTACGACGCCCTTGCAGCTGACCGACATGCCCGTGGCCGTGCTGTTCGTGATGGCCATCGCGTCGATCGGCATCTACGGCATCGTGCTCGGCGGCTGGTCCAGCGGCTCGACGTACTCCCTCCTCGGCGGGCTGCGCTCCAGCGCGCAGATGATCTCCTACGAGGTCGCGATGGGGCTCGCCCTGGTGGCCGTCTTCCTGTACGCCGGCTCGATGTCGACCAGCCAGATCGTCGCGGCCCAGGACAGGTGGTGGTTCGGCCTGATCCTGATGCCGTCGTTCGTCATCTACACGATCTCGATGGTCGGCGAGACCAACCGCGCGCCGTTCGACCTGCCCGAGGCCGAGGGCGAGCTGGTCGGCGGCTTCCACACGGAGTACTCCAGCCTGAAGTTCGCGCTGTTCTTCCTGGCCGAGTACATCAACATGGCCACGGTCTCCGCCCTCGCGACCACGCTGTTCCTGGGCGGCTGGCACGCGCCGTTCTGGATCGACCACGTCTGGAACGGCGCGAACTCCGGCTACTGGCCCTTCCTGTGGTTCATGGGCAAGGTCATGTCCTTCATCTTCGTGTTCATCTGGCTGCGTGGCACGCTGCCGCGGATGCGCTACGACCAGTTCATGGCGTTCGGCTGGAAGCGGCTGATCCCCTTCTCGCTGCTCTGGATCGTCGCCGTCGCCACGATCCGCACCGCGTCGCTCGACGGCGGGATCGACCGCAAGTACCTGCTGATCGGGCTCGGCGTCGCCGTCGTGCTCTTCCTGGCCGTGTTCTTCATCGGTGACCAGTCGGCGATCGCCGACGAGGAGCACGAGGCGACCCCGCAGGGGTACGACGGTGGGTTCCCGGTGCCACCGATGCCCGCGGGCGGTGCGGTCCGGGGCGCCGCCGCCGCCCTGACGTTCGACACGGGTCGCACGTTCGCTGCGGTTCGGGAGTCCCAGGAGATCGCCGTTGAGGAGGGCTCGTGACATCCCCAGACGAGGGCAAGACCCTCAAGGAGCAGCTCTGGGACCCGGTCGCCGGGTTCGGGGTGACCTTCCGGACGATGTTCAAGAAGGTCGTCACCGAGCAGTATCCGTTCGAGAAGGAGCCCACCGCACCCCGCTTCCACGGGCGCCATCAGCTCAACCGCTGGCCCGACGGCCTGGAGAAGTGCATCGGGTGCGAGCTCTGCGCCTGGGCCTGCCCGGCCGACGCGATCTACGTCGAGGGCGCGTCGAACACCGACGACGAGCGCTTCAGCCCCGGTGAGCGCTACGGCCGCGTCTACCAGATCAACTACCTGCGCTGCATCCTGTGCGGGCTGTGCATCGAGGCGTGCCCGACGCGCGCGCTGACGATGACCAACGAGTACGAGCTGGCCGACGACAACCGCGCCGACCTCATCTACGAGAAGTCCGACCTGCTCGCCCCGCTGCTGCCGGGGATGGAGCAGCCACCGCACCCGATGCGGCTGGGCGACGACGAGGGCGACTACTACCGCGGCACGTTCAAGTCCCCCGGCCCGGTCCAGACCGAGGAGGCACGGTCGTGATCGCCTTCTGGATCCTGGCACCCGTCATGGTGCTCGCCGCGCTCGGCATCCTGTTCGTGCGCAAGGCCGTGCACGCGGCGATGCTGCTCGCGATCGTGATGATCGGCCTGGCCGTGCTGTACGCCGTGCTCGACGCACCGTTCCTCTTCGCGGTGCAGATCATCGTCTACACCGGCGCGATCCTGATGCTCTTCCTCTTCGTGGTCATGCTCGTGGGCGTCGACGCCTCCGACTCGGTGATCGAGACGATCAAGGGCCAGCGGCTGATGGCGATCGGGGGCGGGCTGCTGCTCGGCGCCATCCTCGTCATCGGCCTGTCGCAGATCAGCCTCGGTGCCGTCGTCGGCCTGGACACCGCGAACGCCGACGGCAACATCCCGGCTCTGGCCGACATCCTGTTCGGCCGCTACGTGTTCGCCTTCGAGACGACCAGCGCGCTGCTCATCACGGCGGCCGTCGGTGCGATGGTGCTGGCTCACCGCGAGCGCCTCGAGCCCAAGCCGTCGCAGGCCGGGCTGGCCGCCCAGCGCCTCCGGGACTACGCCGACCAGGGCCGGCACGTCGGCCCCCTGCCCACCCCCGGCGTGTTCGCCCGGCACAACGCCGTCGACACCCCCGCCCTGCTGCCCGACGGCACCGCCGCCGAGGCGTCGGTCTCCCGTGTGCTCGCGGCCCGCGGCACCGTGCGGTCGGCGCCGGCCATGGCCGACGACATCGCCGAGATCGAGCAGCAGATCGAGGGCGCGCACCACGCGGGGCGTGACCAGTCGGCTCCCGCCACGACGGAGGAGGAGGCACCGACCACATGACGCCGTACGTCGTCTTGTCGTCGATCCTGTTCACGATCGGCAGTGTCGGGGTGCTCACCCGCCGCAACGCCTTGGTCGTGTTCATGAACGTCGAGCTCATGCTCAACGCCTCCAACCTCGCCCTGGTCGCCTTCGCCAAGCAGAACGGCAACCTCGACGGCCAGATCGCGGCGTTCTTCGTGATGGTCGTCGCGGCGGCCGAGGTCGTGGTCGGACTCGCGATCATCATGACCATCTTCCGCACCCGCCGGTCGGCCTCGGTCGACGACGCGAGCCTGCTGAAGTACTGAGGAGACTGACTCGATGCTCACTCTCGCGCAGGCCGTGGCCCCGGTCGTGCACCCGGCCTCGGCTGACGGGGTGCTGTCCCTGGGTTGGCTGGTCATCGCGCTGCCGGCGCTGGGTGCCGCGATCCTTCTGGTCGGCGGTCCGCTCGCCAAGGGGCGTCTCGACAAGTACGCCCACCTGATCGGTGCCCTCCTGCCGGTCGCCTCCTTCGTGGTCAGCCTGGTGATGTTCGTCGACCTGCTGGGTCGCGACAGCAACGACCGCCAGGTCGGGCAGCACCTGTTCACGTGGTTCGAGGCAGGCGGCCTGCACGTCGGCTTCGACCTGCTCTACGACCCGCTGTCGGCCCTGTTCCTGCTGCTGATCACCGGGGTCGGCTCCCTGATCCACATCTACTCCATCGGCTACATGGAGCACGACCCGCGCCGCCCCCGCTTCTTCGGCTACCTCAACCTCTTCGTCGCGGCGATGCTCGCCCTGGTGCTGTCGGCCAACTACCTCGGCCTGTTCCTCGGGTGGGAGGGCGTCGGCCTCGCGTCGTACCTGCTGATCGGCTTCTGGCAGTACAAGCACTCGGCCGCGGCCGCCGCCAAGAAGGCCTTCATCGTGAACCGTGTGGGCGACATCGGGTTGTCGCTGGGCATCGCGCTCCTCTTCACGACGTTCGGCACCACCGACTTCACCACGATCAGCGCGGCCGCGCCGCACGCCTCCGAGGCCACGATGACCACCCTGGGCCTGCTGCTCCTGCTGGCCGCGTGCGGCAAGTCGGCCCAGGTGCCCCTGCAGTCGTGGCTGCTCGACGCGATGGAGGGCCCGACCCCGGTGTCGGCCCTGATCCACGCCGCCACCATGGTGACCGCCGGCGTCTACCTGATCGTCCGGTCCAACTTCGTCTTCGACTACGCGCCGCACGCCCGCACGCTCGTCGTCATCGTCGCGACGGTCACGCTCCTGTACGGCGCGATCATCGGTTGCGCCAAGGACGACATCAAGAAGGCGCTCGCCGGGTCGACGATGAGCCAGATCGGCTACATGATGCTGGGCGCCGGCCTGGGCATCGCGGGCTACCCCTTCGCGATCTTCCACCTGCTCACCCACGGTTTCTTCAAGGCCAACATGTTCCTCGGTGCCGGCTCGGTGATGCACGGCATGGACGACGACGTCGACATGCGTCACTACGGCGCTCTCAGCAGAGCCCTGCCCGTCACGTTCCTGACGTTCTCGATGGGCTACCTCGCGATCATCGGCTTCCCCGGCTTCTCGGGCTTCTGGTCGAAGGACAAGATCATCGAGACGGCGCTGACCCAGAACTGGCTGGTCGGGGTTCTCGCCATCATCGGTGCCGGGGTCACGGGGTTCTACATGACCCGGCTGATGCTGATGACGTTCTTCACGCGCCAGCGCTGGGCGGACGAGGTGCACCCGCACGAGTCACCCCGGGTGATGACCGTCCCGTTGATCGTGCTGGCCGCACTCTCCGCGCTCGGCGGCCTGATGCTCGCCGGCAACTGGATCGTCGACTTCCTGTCGCCGATCGTCGGCACCGCGTCCGAGGAGAGCCCGCCGCTGCCTGCAGTCGTGCTGTCGTTGATCGTGGTGCTGGTCGTGGCGGCCGGCGTCGCGGCCGCGTGGTTCCTGGTCGGGCGGCAGGAGGTGCCGCGCGAGGCTCCCGAGGACGTCTCCTTCGCCACCCGCGCCGCGCGCGCCGAGCTCTACGGCAACGAGGTCAACGACGAGCTGGTGATCCGCCCCGGCGCTCGCCTCGTGGCCGGGCTCACCACGATGGACCGCTACGGCGTCGACGGCGTGGTCGAGGGCAGCGCCCTCGCGGTCGGTGGCGTGGGCAGCCTGCTCCGCCTCATGCAGACCGGGTTCGTGCGCTCCTATGCCCTGTCCCTGCTCGGCGGCGCCATCCTGGTCGTCGTCGCCCTCCTGGCGGTGAACATCGCATGATCCACCCCCTTCAGACGCTCGCCTCGCTCCGCTCCGAACGGGGGCCCCGACAGTGAACGGCTTCCCCTGGCTCTCCCTGCTGATCGCCCTGCCGCTGGTGGGTGCGGTGGCCACGGCTGCGCTGCCGCAGGGCCACGACCGGGCGCTGCCCAAGCAGCTCGCCCTCGGAGTCTCGGTGGTCACCCTGGGGCTCGCGGTGGTGATGTCGTTCCGCTACCACCTCCACGGCGGCTTCCAGTTCACCGAGGACCACACCTGGATCAAGGCGTTCGGGGCGCACTACGCGCTGGGCGTCGACGGTCTCGGCCTGCTCATGGTGCTGCTGACGGTCGTGCTGGTCCCGATCGTGATCGGCGCGAGCTGGTACGACGCGGACGAGGGCCACACGAAGGCGTTCTTCGCCTGGGTCCTCGCCCTCGAGGCGACGGCGGTCGCGGTCTTCGCGGCGACCGACGTCTTCCTCTTCTACGTCGTGTTCGAGGCGACGCTCATCCCGGCGTACTTCCTGATCGGCGGCTTCGGCGGCGACCGCCGCCGGCGGGCCGCGGTGAAGTTCCTGATCTACCAGCTCGCCGGCGGCCTGGTGATGCTGGCCTCGGTGATCGGCCTGTACGTCGTGTCCGCGAAGTACGGCAGCCCGTCGTACCTCCTGTCCGACCTCTCCGGCCTCACCATCGACCCCACCACGCAGAAGTGGCTGTTCGTCGGCTTCTTCATCGCGTTCGCGGTGAAGGCGCCGATGTTCCCCGTGCACACCTGGCTGGCCGACACCACCGAGCAGGCCACGACCGGCACGAGCGTGCTGCTGGTGTGCGTGCTCGACAAGATCGGCACCTTCGGGATGCTCCGATACTGCCTGGGCATCCTGCCCGACGCCTCGCGCTGGGCGACCCCCGTCGTGGTCACGCTCGCGCTGATCTCGATCGTGTACGGCGCGCTCGTGGCGATCGGCCAGGACGACGTCCTGCGGCTGATCGGCCTGACCTCGCTGTCGCACTTCGGCTTCATCGTGCTGGGCATCTTCGTGTTCACCAGCCAGGGCGGCTCGGGCGCGATCCTCTACATGGTCAACCACGGCATCGGCACGGCCGCGCTGTTCCTGGTGGCGGGCTTCCTGATCCGGCGCCGCGGCACCGCGTCGATCCGCGCGATGGGCGGCGTGGAGAAGGTCGCGCCGGTGCTCGCCGGCCTGTTCCTGGTCTTCGGCCTGGCCGCCCTCGGCCTGCCGGGCCTCTCGCCGTTCGTCTCCGAGATGCTGGTCATCATCGCGGCGTTCCAGCATCACTGGTGGACCGGCGCGATCGCGGTCACGGCCATCGTGCTCGCGGCGTTCTACGTGTTGTGGCTGTACCAGCGCGCCATGACCGGGCCCGAGCTGGTCCTTCGAGACGGCTCGTCCCTCGCCTCCTCGGGAACCGTCAGGGGGGGCGAGACGGAGTTCCGTGACCTCGACCGGCGTGAGGTCGGTGTGCTCGCGCCCCTGTTCCTGGGGCTCGTGCTCTTCGGCTTCTACCCCATGCCGTTGCTCAACGTGATCAACCCCTACGTCCAGGACACGCTCCACCACGTCGGCGTCACCGACCCCGCCCCGCGCGTGCAGGCGGCACCGGTCCAGGGAGGACAGCAGTGATCGCGCTCGCGACGACCGACTCCTTCGCCAAGCCGCACCTGGCCTACGGCTCGCTGTGGCCGATCCTCGTGGTCTTCGGCGCGGCCTGCATCGGCGTGCTGATCGAGGCGTTCCTGCCGCGTGAGCGGCGCTACGCCGCACAGTTCGGCCTCTCGCTGCTGGCGCTCGTCGTCGCCCTGGTCGGCGTCGGCTTCGTCGCCAACGACCTGCCGCGGCTCGGCAGCGGTGCCGCGCGCGGACTCTTCGGCTCCGAGGGCACGATCGCGCTGGACGGGCCGACCATGTTCCTGTGGGGCCTGGTGCTCGTGTTCGGCCTGGGCGGTGTGCTGCTGTTCGGCGAGCGACGGGTCGATGGCGGTGTCTCGGCGTTCGCCGGTCAGGCGGCCGCACTGCCGGGGACCGAGTCGGAGCGGCAGGCCTCGGGGCTCGACCACACCGAGGTCTACCCGCTGCTCCTGTTCGCCATCGGCGGGATGATGCTGTTCCCCGCGTCGGGCGACCTGCTGACCATGTTCGTCGCCCTCGAGGTGCTCTCGCTGCCGCTCTACCTCTTGTGCGGCCTGGCCCGGCGCCGGCGGCTGCTCAGCCAGGAAGCCGCGATGAAGTACTTCCTGCTCGGCGCGTTCTCCTCCGCCTTCTTCCTCTACGGCGTCGCGCTGGTCTACGGCTACGCCGGGTCGATGGACTTCGGTGCGATCAACGAGGCCGTCGCCAACAACGCCGGCAACCAGACCCTGCTCGTCCTCGGCATGGGCATGCTCGCCGTCGGCCTGCTCTTCAAGGTCGGGGCAGCCCCCTTCCAGGCCTGGATGCCCGACGTCTACCAAGGTGCGCCCACCGCAGTGACGGCGTTCATGGCCGCGGCCACCAAGGCGGCGGCGTTCGGCGCCCTGCTGCGCCTGTTCTACGTCGCCTTCGGCAGCGCCCGCTGGACCTGGCAGCCGATGATGTGGGTGATCGCGATCCTGACCATGGTGGTCGGCACCGTGCTCGCGCTCGTGCAGAGCGACATGAAGCGGATGCTCGCCTACTCCTCCATCGCCCACACCGGCTTCCTGCTGACCGGCGTGCTCGGCCTGCAGGCCGCCGGTGAGATCCACACCGGCCAGATCACGTCCTTGCAGGCGGTGCTGTTCTACCTGGTCACCTACGGCCTCTCGACGCTCGGAGCGTTCGCCGTGGTCGGGCTGGTCCGCGACTCGGCGGGCGAGCAGTCGACGATCCTCCGCTGGGCCGGACTCGGCAAGCACTCCCCGGTCGTGGCCGGGGTCTTCGCGCTGTTCCTGCTCGGCATGGCCGGCATCCCGCTGACGTCCGGCTTCGTCGGGAAGTGGGCGGTGTTCGAGGTGGCGCTGGCCGCGGGGGCGTGGCCGGTGGTGATCGTCGCCGTACTCGCCAGCGCGGCTGCGGCGTTCTTCTACGTACGGGTCATCGTGGTCATGTACTTCCACGAGCCCGAGTCCGACAGCGCCCACGTCGCCCACCCCTCGGCCCTGGCCGCGACCGCGATCGGGATCTCGGCGGCCGCCACCCTCATCCTGGGCGTCCTCCCCGGGCCGGTCCTCGACCTCGCGCGGGTTGCGGGAGAGTTCATCAGGTGAACGCCACTGCTCGCCCGGAGCTCTCCGGTCTGGCGATGCCGGTGACCGACGAGGCGCTGGCGCATCGCCTCACCGAGCGGATGAAGGTCGTCGAGCAGGCCCTCGCGCGGCACGCCCGAAGCCGTGCCCCGTTCGTCACGAGTGCCGCCAGCCACCTGATGGAGGCTGGTGGCAAGCGGTTCCGTCCGCTGCTCGTGCTCCTGGCCGCCGAGGCGGGGACGCATCCCGAGGCCGACGAGGTCATCACCGCGGCGTGCGTGGTCGAGCTGACCCACCTCGCATCGCTGTACCACGACGACGTGATGGACGAGGCCGTCCTGCGCCGTGGTACGGACTCCGCCAACGCCCGGTGGGACAACCACATCGCGATCCTGACCGGCGACTTCCTCTTCTCGAAGTCCTCCGAGCTCACCGCCCGGCTCGGGGCGGACGCCGTCAGGATCCAGGCGCAGACGTTCACCCGGTTGGTCGAGGGCCAGATCCTCGAGACCATGAAGCCGGAGGCGGGCGACGACCCGATCGAGCACTACCTCGACGTGCTCGCCGGCAAGACCGGCGCCCTCATCGCCACCTCGGCCCGCTACGGCGCACGCTTCGGCGGCGCCACCTCCGAGGTGGAGGAGGCGTTGACGTCGTACGGCGACGTGGTCGGCCTGGCGTTCCAGCTCTCCGACGACATCCTCGACATCGCGTCCGACTCCGACGAGTCCGGGAAGACGCCGGGCACCGACCTGCGCGAGGGCGTGCCGACCCTGCCGGTGCTGATGGCGCGCGCGTCCGCCCGTCCGGAGGACTCCCGCCTGCTCGAGCTGCTCGACTCCGACCTCGCCGACGACGACCTGCACGCCGAGGCGCTCACCCTGCTGCGCGCCCACCCGGCGCTGGCCGAGGCACGTGCCTACGTCGTGGCGCGGGCCCAGGAGGCCAAGTCGTCCCTGGC
>JBAUWD010000355.1:0-29317 GCA_049583575.1 Nocardioides sp. | reverse complement strand
GGGCTGGACGTCGCCGTCGAGCTCACCCACGCCGCGAGCATGCTGCCGGTCGCCGCGCGGTGGCCCGCACACCGGCGATCGGCGTTGGTGAGCGCGGCGGTCGCCACCGGCATCGCCGCGCTCGATCTCGCTTAGCGTGCGTCTCTCGACTCGGCGCCGTGGCGAGGCGTCTCCGGTCACCGGGTCGGGCTGATGACCAGCGGGCGAGCCGTCGAGCGTCTTCCGGGTTCCGGGCGCTGGTGTTGGTGCTGGGGAGGGGCTTCAGCGGTGGAGGTGGTACCAGCGGAACCGGGCTCCCCTGAGTGGGCCTCCGCCGGCGTCGGTGCCTTCCGTCTCGGCGGCCAGCGCCCACGGTGCACCGAACAGGGCGGTCACCCCGGCTCTGTCGAGGCCGCTCGGTCCGATCCCCCGTCGCCGAGCGACCGCCAGAACGACGAGATCGGCACCCTGCCGCGTGTGCGCGGTGGCCGAGTCGGCGAACGCCCGCTGCTGCGACCTCGACATCCCGTGCAGGCAGCCGACATCCACGACCAGGTCGAACTCCTGACGGGGAAGTAGCTCGTCCAGCCGGGTGACGTCCCCGTGCACGAAGGTCGCCCGATCCGCGACCCCGGCGGAGGCCGCCCGCGCGCGGGCAGCCTTCAGAGGTCGGTGCACGCTGTCGACTCCGGTGACCTCCCAGCCGGCTGCGGCCAGCATCACCGAGACTCTCCCGCTCCCGCACCCCGCATCGAGGGCCCGGCCTGGGGGCCGTGCGGCCAGCAGGGCCGGCAACGGCCCCACATCGTCCATCTCCTCCCACGGCGTGAAGCCCAAGCGGTACAGGACTGGGTAGGGGTTGGGCATGAGGCACGCTCCAGGTGACGAAGGTTGATAGAGTCGGACTATATAGTGCAACTCTAGTTCCGTCCAGGGGCTGGGCAGTCCCGACGCCAACGCCCACTCCAGCCACGCGGCGACGGCCTAGGCTCTGCCGCACCCGATCCACAAGACCATCGAGGAGATCGTGTCCAGAGAGCCCGCCCGACGAGGACGCAGGGGCACCGAGACGCGCCGGAACGTGGAGAAGGCGGCTGGGCGCCTCTTCACCGAGCAGGGGTACCACGCCACCACCCTGCAACAGATCGCGGACGCGGCCGGCGTCCACGTCCAGACGGTGTACCTGGCATACGGCACCAAGGCCGAGGTGCTGCGTGCCGCAGCGGCCTGGGCCACGTCCGAGGAGGATCCCGCGATCCCGCCTCAGGAACGCCGTTGGGTCCGCGAGATCGTTGCCACCGACGACCCACGCCTGAAGCTACGGCTGTACGTGCGCCACATCCGCGACATCACCCTGACCTGGGGCCCGTTCCAGCAAGCCATGCGCGCCGCGATCGCCGAGCCCGAGGTCGGCGAGAAGCTCGCGGCCATGGAGGAAGGCCGCTTCCAAGGTCCACTGAACCTGTGGCCGGCCATCGAGGCGCACGGGCAGCTCCGGGACGGCCTCAGCGCGGAGCGTGCGGCAGCCCTCACCTACGCGATCGCCAGCCCCGACACCTTCCGACAACTCCTCGACCGCGGCCTGAGCCTCGAGGAGGCCGAGGAGGAGGTCACACGGTTGCTCATCCTCGCCCTGCTCACCGATTGAGTCAGGCAACCCGGCGCTCAGGCGCACCTTGTCCACCGTGAGGTGGCCTGCTCGAGGGCGGCGTGGTGCCGTGGGTCCCGCGGTCTCGTGGGAGGGCGGTGGGGGTGGTCCGGCTCTAGGGTGTGCACCATGCGCAGTCTCACCGTGACCGAAGCCGCGGAGCGGGCTGCGGCGATCGCCGTCACGTCGTACGACGTCGATCTCGACCTGACGCGCGGGTCGGAGCACTTCGGGTCCCGCACGACCATTGCGTTCCGGAGCCTCGACGGCAAGGCGACGTTCTTGGACTGCCAGGCGGCCGAGGTGGTCTCGGTCTCTGTGAACGGAAGGTCGATAGATCCTGCCCTCGTCGACGACGGAAGGTTGCCACTGGACGGCCTGGTCGAGGAGAACACGGTCATCGTCGACGCGCTGATGGCGTACTCCCACGACGGTGAGGGCCTGCACCGGGCCGTGGATCCCGAGGACAAGCAGGCGTACGTCTACGCGATGACGTTCCTGCCCGCCGCCCCGCGGGTCTTCGCGTGCTTCGACCAGCCTGACCTGAAGGCGATCTTCCGGGTCAGCGTCACGGCGCCGACCGACTGGGTCGTGCTCGGCAACGGGTCCGCCGAGATGGTCCGGCCGGGGCGATGGCGGTTGGCGGAGACCAAGCCTCTTGCGACGTACTTCGCCACGCTGGTGGCTGGCCCGTACCACTCCGTGACCAGGGTGCACGACGGGATCGTGCTGGGCCTGCACTGCCGCCAGACCCTGGCGCCGCACCTCGACAAGGACGTCGAGGAGCTGTTCGCCGTGACGGCGCAGTGCTTCGACGAGTATCACCGCTTGTTCGGGATCCGGTATCCCTTCGGCGAGTACCACCAGGTCTTCGTGCCTGAGTACAACGCCGGAGCGATGGAGAACCCGGGATGCGTCACCTTGACCGACGAGCTCGTCTTCAAGGCCCAGGCCACTGACTCGTTGCGCGCCTTCCGAGCGATGGTGGTGGCACACGAGATGGCGCACCAGTGGTTCGGTGACCTCGTCACGATGACCTGGTGGGACGACCTGTGGCTGAACGAGTCGTTCGCCGAGTACATGGGCTACCGCACCACCAACGGCTGCACGGAGTTCAACGATGTCTGGGTGGAGTACGCGTTCCGCACCAAGGCGTGGGGGCTCGCGGCCGACCAGCGTTCCTCCAGCCACCCGGTTGCGGGCAACGGAGCGCAGGACACCCAGCAGGCGCTGACCGAGTTCGACGGGATCTCCTACAGCAAGGGAGCCGCGGCACTTCGGCAGCTCAACACCTACCTCGGGGAGGAGTCGTTCATCGCGGGGGTGGTCGACCACCTCCGGCGACACTCCTACGGCAATGCCCGGCTCGCCGACCTGATCGACTCCTGGGACCGTGCCAGCGACAAGGACGTCCCCGCTTGGACGGCGGCGTGGCTCCGGACGCAGGGCGTGGACACGCTCAGCGCGGAGGTGTCCGAGCACGGGTCGACGGTCGTGATCCGGCGCCACAACGGCTCGCCAGAGCCGGTCGCTCGTCCGCACGCGTTCACCGTGACGGCGTACGACGCCGACGGGCGGGCCACGTCCAGGCCCGTGCTGCTCGACGGTGACAGCGTGACCGTGGAGCTACCCGGCTTGGATCCCGACGGCCTGGTGCTGCCGGACTCGGGCGATGACACCTGGGCCAAGATCGTGCTCGACGAGGGCTCGCGGACCCGGCTTCCGCGGATCCTGCCCCTGATCCAGGACCCGGTGGCCCGTGCGGTGGCCTGGGGCTCCCTGCGTGAGGGTCTCCGCGATGCCGTGGTCGGGCCCGAGACCTACCTGCGCACGGCCGAGGCGGCCCTGCCTCAGGACGGGGACCTCGCGCTGGAGACCGTCCTCGGCGGCCGGTTCACGGGTCTGGTCGGCTACCTCGGGACCTATCTCGCGGCTCCCGGTGATGCCAGGCGTGTCGAGACGATCGCCCGCCAGGCCCTCGCGGATGCCGCGCCGGGAAGCAACCGGCAGCTCGTCGCCACCCGGGCGATCATCTGGGCGACCACCGACGCCGCGCTCCTCGAGGGCTGGCTCAGCGGCGAGGCCACGCCGATCGGCCTGGTGAGCGACGAAGACTTCCGATGGCGCATCCTGGAGACCCTGTGCGGCCTCGGCGTTGCCGGACCGCACGAGATCGCTCGAGAACAGGACCGGGATCCCTCGTCCCAAGGCGCCCTGCACGCCCGTCGGTGCACCGCCGCACTGCCGGATCCGGAGATCAAGGGCGAGGTGTGGCAGGCGCTCATGGCCGACGCCGCCCTCACCAACGCCGAGCTGTACGCCTCCGCCGAGGCGTTCTTCCGCCACGACCAGGTCGGGCTCACCGCGCCGTTCGTGCCTCGCTACTTCGCCGAGGTCCCGCTCACGACCGGAATTCGGAACGGCTTGATGGTCGAGCAGGCCACCCACCTCCTCTTCCCGCGCGTCGCCGTCGCCGAGTCGACCCTCGAGATCGCCGACGCCTGCCTGGCTCGCGACGACCTCGAGCCCGGTGTACGCCGAGCGATCAGCGACCACGCAGACGACCTGCGCCGGGTCCTGGTCAGCCGCGAGGCCTTCCCCCGAACGGATCAGTGACCCAGCGCCGCGCGGCCCGCACACAGAAGCCGGCGAGTGCGCGCGGGTCACACGCACGGCGCCGGTACGAACCCACCGGCGAAGCGACGCCGGTTGAGCCGGCACCAGGCTACGAGACGCGACTCTGGCGTGCGGGCTCCGCTTGCGGGCCACCGGATCGCGAGTCGTGCTCGCTCGACTGGGCTACCGCAGGAAGTGCCAGTAGATCCCGAGGTTGCCTACCGTCCCGATGGTGCCGAGGACGATGCCCTCCCAGGCCGTTCGACGACCCTTGAGCCGGACGCCGGAGGCGGTGATGTCACTCAGGGCTCGGCCGCCGACGAATACGGCTGGGATGCCGGTGAAGGGGCCGAAGCAGAAGAGGGACGACACCCCGAGCCAGAACGCGTTCTTCGCGCGACTGTAGGTCAGTCCGACGAAGTACTCGTCCGACGGGGAAGGCGCAGACCCGGGCGGCCCCGGCGGGTAGACCTCGTCTGTGCTCACAACGCCCCCGTTCAGCAGATGGTTCGGCGATGATGCCACGACCGCACGACACGTGACGCCGCTCGACGTGATCCGCCACGGATCCAAGGACTTGGGGTGCCCCGGAGTGGGAGCTATCGGTCAGGTCGGTGCCCTCGTCGTCGCCGGGGTCGCTGGGGTTCTCGTCTGGCTACAGGTTCGTCAGGGCAAGCGCGTTCGTGAGGATCGGACGAGGCCGTTGGGTCACTCGGCGTCGAGGTCAACAGGCTGCTCGCGCCTTCAACGCGCGGCCCGAGCGGCGGAAAGACCGCACCTCTGTGCACGATCGGAGCACGGTGGTGCGTGCATCAGAAGCGTACTTGCGGACTGAACGCGACTCCGCCCGCGCGTCGAGCCCCGTATACGGTGGCGGACATGAACGTCACCGTGGTCGGTTCTGGTAACGGTGGTCTGGCAACCGCCTTTGACTTCGCGCTTCACGGGCACACCGTGCGGCTCTTCGACACTCCTCACTTTCCCGACCATGTGGCCGAGGTCGCGGCCGCCGGCGGAATCCACGCCACCGGTGAGATCGAGGGCTTCGCCGAGGTCGCCTACTCGGGTCATGACATCGAGACCGCGCTCGACGGGACCGAGCTCGTCATGCTCGTCGGTCCGGCTTACAGCACCGAGCACCAGGCCGCCGTCGTCGCGCCGCACCTCGTGACCGGGCAGGCGGTGTTGGTCTGCCCGGCCTCGTGCGCGGGTGCGATCACGTTCAAGCGCACTGCCGGCCTGATGCTGGATGACGAGACGATCACAGTGGGTGAGACCAGCACCCTGCCTTACGCGGTTCGTATCGTCGCGCCGGGACGGATCAACGTCTTCCACAAGCTGGGCAGCGGGGTCTTCGTCGCCGGCATCCCTCGATCGGGTACCCAGCGGTTGCTGTCGATGATCCAGGACGTCTACCCCGGGGCGGAGGCCGCCGAGGGTGTATTCCAGACGACGCTGCAGAACGGCAACCCGGTGATCCACCCCGCCGTGACGCTCCTCAACGCCGGCCTCATTGATCGGACCGCCGGTGCGTTCCTGTTCTACGAGGAAGGGGTTACCGAGGCTGTCGGCAGGGCGATCGAGGCTGTCGACCGCGAGCGGCTGGGCATCGCTGACGCGCTCGGGGTGCGAGTGCTGTCGGAACCTGACCTCGGGGTCGTCCAGGGATACATGCGTGAGGCCAACTACTCGTCCGGCTACTCCACCGCCCCTGGTTTCCTCGGGATTGGCGCTCAGAGCCAGCTCGACAACCGCTACCTGACCGAAGACGTCGGCTACTCCCTGGTCTTCTTGACCGACCTGGCAGTCCGAGTCGGCGTCGAGACCCCGACGATGGAGGCGCTGATCACGATCGCGTCGGTCGTGCTGGCTCGGGACTTCCGCGCCGAGGGCGCGCGCACCCTGGCGAGCTTGGGCCTCGATGCCATGAGCCCCGAGGATCTCGCGGCTCTCTGACCTGGGATGCAGGCTGCTCGCGCATCGTCGAGCGATCGCCGACTGGTGGCTATGACGCACCAACAAGGGCAGTCGCCTACGGGGACGTACACGCGAGGCGCGTGGCCCACCTGGTCATCGACCTCGGTCTGGAGGCTGCTTTCGGCGACCTCACCGAGCGTGAGAGATCCATCCTCTTGGCGGGGCTTCGCCTCCCCAGCGCCGAAGAGGACAGGGCGCAGAGCGTCAGCCGTTGTCGCACAGTTCATGACGCCGCCGCGATAGCCGGCAGCTACGCGCCAGAGGTCACCGAGAAGACCTCGCGGCTCCTTGCGCGGCTCCGGGGACGCCGGAGACCAGCCTCGAGACCAGAGAGGTAACCGTCGCGGTCAGGAACGACTGATCGCGACAGCGTCGATGTCCACAGGTCGGCGTGACGTGGTGACGAGTCGCACCCGGCCGGTCAGTGCGTGGGTGAGGGTCGGGAGCCGAAGAACGACGTGGCGATGGGTGGCCGAGGCCAGGTGAAGGGTGCCGAGGTACTGCCGGCCGAGGTAGGCGCGGACCGAGCCGAAGCCTCGACCGGTGGTGACGAGCACGCCGACCCGGGTCGCGGTCACGGACCGCGTGGTCAGCTCATCGCCCTCGGAGCGGGTGACGGAGGAGGAGCCGCCATACGCACCCGAGCGGTGATGCCTAGACCACCGACCGGAGTGCCGCAGCGCCGCGTCGTCATACGGACGAGTGAGGCAACGCGTCTTGGTGAAGGGTGACGACAGGCCTTGGCTGACTGCTCGGACGCTCAGGCAGATCTCCTGACCCTGCCGGAGTGTGCGTGACCAGGTGTCGGCAGTGGTGGCGCCCCTGTGGCGGGTGTGGCCGAGCGGCCTGACGCGCTGCCAGCGAAGCTTGAAGTGCGGACGGATCCCGTGGTCGGGGGTGGAGGTCCAGGCGAACGTCGCCTTCCCGCCCGACGTCAGGTCGACCGCGGAAGCTCTTTGGGGCCGGTCCATGGAGATCGAGGGCGTGGCGGTCACGACGGTGAAGCCTCGCTCGGCCGTCCCTGCGTTGCCGGCCTCGTCCGTGACGCGCACACGGACGTGGTGGGTGCCCTCCGCGAGCCCGGTCAGGACCAGCGGAGAGGTGCAGGGCGACCAGGTGCCGCCGTCGACCGAGCACGTCCCAGGCTGCAGAGCAGCGCCCGGGGTGGAGGCACCCTCTCCCGCGTAGCCGGGTCCGTAGGAGTCGGTGTGCGAGAAGCTGATCGATCGGGTGCCTGGTCCGGTGCCCCGGCCGACATGATCGATCTGCACCTCGGGAGCCACCGTGTCCCGGATCACCGGGGCGACCGGTCCGGACGGGGTGGTCGGGTCGGCCGCGCGATCGGTCGTGCCGACGACCTCGACCGCGTCGGGGGCGTTCGACTCGTGGCTGACAGTGGCGTAGAGCCGCCCGTCCAGGCCGTAGGTCAGCCCCGAGACGTGGGCGCCGTTGACCGAGTACGTGCGCGAGTCGGTCCAACCCGGGGCGAGCACCACCACACCGCCGGCCCCACCTTCACTGATGTAGGCCAGGCTCCCGTCCGGCCCGATGGCCGGGTGACCGGCTCCGGCTGTGTTCGCAAGGTCGATCGGCGAGTCGCCGTCCACCGGGACCTCGACCAGCCCTCCGAGCCCACTGGTGCTGACCACGACCAGGTCCTTGCCGTTCGCTGACCAGACCGGCTGGGCGGCATCGGCCATCAGCTGGACAGGTGTTCCGCCGGCCGCGGGAACGGTCCAGACCGACGCGTCGACGTCCAGCGGCCCGTAGAAGTCGTTGTTCGTCGAATGGGTGAACGCGACCGTGGTGCCGTCAGGGGAGTAGGCGGGATCGCGCTCGGTTCCGGGAAGCGATGTCAGCTGGGTCGGGTTCGGCGTGGTGTCGCCGAACAGGTCGAGTACTGGGCTGGTGTAGAGGTCGTACTCGTTGTCGGTGCCGCCACCGGTGATCGTGCTCCGTGCGTAGACGAGGTTGGTCGCGCCTGGAGATGCCGCGGGCGTCCGGTAGTCGTAGCCCGAGGGCAGCGAGGACGGGATGTTCGGGGCATCGGCCTCGTCGGAGCCCGACAACAGCACCAGCCGCTGCGGGGCACCGTTGTAGGCGGGATCGATGCGATCGCTGACGACCAGGTTGTCGACGCCCAAGGGGAGGGCGGACTGGGCCATCGGCACCCACGGCCCCGCGCCCAGCGCGTTCACCGCCCGCACGGCGTACCCCGTGTCGGTGTCAGTAGGTTGCACGAGGAAGGCCTGGCTCGGGGTGCTCCCGATGACGGTCCAGTCGTCGCTTGATCCGGCAGTACGCCACCCCACGTCGTACCGGGTGATCGGGAGGCCGCCGTCGTCGCCCTGCTGCCACACCAACTCGTCCCCGACCAGGAAGCGGAAGCCCTCGGGCGGCGCGAACGACCCCGGCACCGTGGTGCCACGCCCGGGGACGTTCGGCACCTGGGGTCCCAGCGGCCCAGTGCCGTCGGTGGAGGCGATGAAGGTCGGGGCGGCCGTCGCGGCAGAGGTCGTGCCCAGCGTGGCCCCGACGCTCAGGGGGATGGCCAGCCCGAGCACGACCATCAGGGGTGTGCGCGCTGCGGGGCGGTGAAACACGAAAGGTCCTCTCACGGATACACAGGCCCGAGCGTCGACTGTCTCCAGCCTCGACACAGGCCGGCGTCAGGATAGGCTCGACATGGCAGTTCGCGACGGCCTTCGAGGTGAGTTCTGCAACGCGCCGGGTCGAGGCTCAGAACGTGGCGTCGCCGACGAGTCTCAGCGCTGGCGGTAGCGGTGACATGAATGCGAAGCCACAGGCGGGCAGTCGCAGGCGGCGCCTCGGTCTGTCGAGCGGGCCGGTCTCACCCCGTGGCAATGGTCACGCAGGACAACAAAGACCCCTACTGCGGGATGATCCAGACGTTCACCGGTTCGGCTGCGTCGCCAGCGGTTCGCGGCCACCTTCTCGGCCGTGAAGGAAGACTCGAGCTCGGACGAGAAGCGGGTGCGCCTTCGCTCTGCAGGAACCTGCCGCTGGGTGGCGCGACGTTGCCGCCCACAGTGGAGGCGATCTACGAACGCCTTGAGGCGGATTCGTCGAGTCCGTCCATAGATCGCAGTCGCCGGTCGAGGGCGGGCTCTGACGACTGAGCCCGCCCTTGTTGCGGACTGTCTGCGGACCAACCGGTCTGAGGTCAGCGTTGCGCAGATCAGCGGCTTGTGGCGGAGGGGCTGGTCTGTAGGCCGGGGATGATCCCCGCGGGGAGGTCATCGACGGTCATCGACGGCCAAGTGCCTCTGACCTGGGCAAACGCGATTCTCACCTGTGGTTCGTAGTGGCCAAGAGTGAAAATCGTGGGCACGGTATGGGCACGGTAAGTCTGCGAGTAGCTGCCCTCCGACACGCCTCCGTCGCCCCGCGAGGGCAGGAAACACGACGAGGCGAACGGCACCCATCAGCACGACAGATCGCAGTCGGATCAACGGCACTCACATGCCGATGTGAGGTCGCATCGAGAGGGGCTGTTACCCGACGACGATGGACAGCCCGAGCATGGGCCCAGAAGTCAGGTCGCCGCCCAACTGCCGCTTGACGGTGACGCAGTCGTCGCGACTCTGGCAGCCGACGACCCATGCGGTCCCTCCGCCCGATGACCCCATGACGAAGTTGTCGGGAAGAAGAGGGGGATAGAGAGAGTGCGGTCCCTTGCTGAGCGTCAGGATGACAATCTCGTCCCCGTGAAAGGAGCAGGTCTCCTGCTCGACGCCAGCCTGGGGTTGGCTCGTTGTTCCTTCTTTGCACCCCAGTTGGTCGGCGATCGAGCTGGTGGACGCGGCATGGCTCAGGCTGAGCCCGGTGACAGCACTGACGACAAGTGCCAGCCCGAGAAGCGTCACCGGCAGCCAACCCACGAATCTCCGCACGAGGCCAGAGCGTAGGGCCTCGACTGCCCAACTACTGACGTTTCCAGAGACGCACTCACATGCCGCTGACCGTCACTGGCGCTTAGTCTCGGCCAATGGCTGGAGAGTCGCCGCGTCGGGTTGCCCAGAAGAGGGTCGGGGCCCATCACGAGAGGTGCTTGGGAGAGCTGGCCGACCATGTTGGCGTGGCCATCGATCGGTACCGGGCTGGAAAGATCGATGCTGTCGAGATCGACCAGGTCGTGCTCCAGTACAGTCGGGCCGCCAAGGAGCTGTGGAAGTTCGGCACCCTCACCAATGTCGAGTTCGCCGCGTCCTTGATCGATGATGGCGGACCCCGGGATTGGTGGGAACAGGCGGCGCCACGTCAGCGATGACACGGACGCGTTGACACAGGCGGCCGTGGGTGGTTGTTCGAGGTGATGAACACCTCCCAGCTGGTCACTGTTGACCTGGACTTCCCCGATGTCGCGTTGCGGGTCGCGGTCGCGGCCTACCTGGCTCAGTACAAGGGCTCCTCCCGGCTGCACACCGAGTCCGACCTGCGCTGCTACCTGACCTGGTGCCGCAACCACGACCTGAACCCTCTGCACGCGCGGAGGCCGCACATCGAGCTCTACCTGCGGTGGATGCAAGAGGTCCAACGGTTCCAGCCTTCCACGGTCTCCAGACGGCTCTCGATCGTGGCCGGCTTCTACCGCACCTGCGTCATCGACACCGTCTTGGAGCACTCGCCGGCCGAGCACGTCCGCCGACCGCGGGTCTCGGCCGACTCACCCACCCTCGGGCTGAGCCACCTGCAGTTCGAAGCTCTGCTTGCCGCCGCCCGCGACTCGGCCAACACCCACGACTTCGCCTTGGTGGCCATGCTCGGCCTGCTCGGGCTCCGGATCTTCGAAGCCACCGGCGCCGACATCGCCGACCTGTCCGAGGTCCACGGCCACCGGGTGCTGACCGTGCTCGGCAAGGGCGACAAGCTCGCCGTCTTGCCGCTGCCACCCGCAGTCGCCAGGGCGATCGAACGTGCGACCGATGGCAGAGTCGAGGGCCCGATTCTTCGGAACCGGGCAGGGACCCGGATGTCTCGCCACTCGGCCACACGCCGATTGCGGCGCCTGGCTGCAACCGCCGGCGTCACGATGGCCAGGATGCATCCCCACATGCTCCGCCACACCTACGTCACCACCATGCTCGATGCCGGCGTCGACCTCCGCGACGTCCAGATCGCCGCCCGCCACGCCGACCCCCGCACCACCATGCGCTACGACCGAGCCCGCAAGAACCTCGACCGCCATCCCAACTACATCCTCGCCGCCTACATGGCCTCCGGCACCTGAGACCTGTCCATGTCAGCGGCATGTGCGGACGTTGGGGGGGCATGATGCCGACATGCAGGATGCCACGTCCCTCGGTGCCTCCTTGCCGCCTCTCCTGCCCCTGCGGATAGGCACCGTCGAGCACGCCGCCCCCACGCTGACCGTGATCGGCGAGCGGTGGTCGCTCGTGCTGCTGGGCGACTGGTCGTGGTGTCGCGACGACCTGGTTGTGACAGGTTCTGCCCGGCCCGGGGCGGAGGATGCGGTCTTGGACTTGTGCGGTTCGAAGGTGATCGGGATCGACTTTCCCGATCCCGACTTCGACGGGGATTGTTCCTTCAGGTTGTCGGACGGGTCCCTCGAAGTCAGGTCCGACCGATCCGGATGGGAGACCTGGACCTTCCATCACGACGATCTCGACGTCGTGTTTGTCGGGCTCTAACTCGACCGCTCATCGGCAGATTCGAGCGCGGACAACGGCAGGTGAGGGCGCTCGTAGCCGATGTGGAACGATTCGACGTCGTGCCTGAGCCGAGCGATGAGTGGGCCGCCTTCGAGTCCCGGTCAACACCCTCCCAAGAGGCGTGGGCCGATGCCGTTCGTCGTCACCCAGCAGGGCGCATCGTTGAGGGAACCGTGTTCAGCCATCACCGGTTCGGCTTCTTCGTTGACCTCGGTAGCGACGTCGTTGGCCTGGTTGAGATCCCGATGCTGGTGGACGAACCGGACCACCCGCTCTCGCAGGACGACTATCCACCGGTCGGCTCACAGGTCCGCGCCGTGGTGCTCGGAGCAACGGACCACAACCACCAGATCCGGCTGAGCATGCGGCCTTCAGATCTGGAGAGCACCTGATTCTGACGACCGCTCATCGGCAGATCCGCGCACTACTCGCGGCATGTGAGTGCGTTCAACGACGCTGACTCCAGCATCTACGCTCGTTCGCGTGGACTCGTGGCAAAAAGGGCAACCACCGGCAGAGATGCCTTCGCGGGAGCGAATCGCGGAGTATCTCGACGCCACGACTGTCGTACCCAGTAGGGCCGACCTGGTCTTCGTGCCGGGAACCCGTCTATCAGACCCAGCCGCGATCGCAGCCCGCCTGCTCATCGAACACGTCGCACCTTCGGTGCTTGTCACAGGCGGAGTGAACCGGGCCACAGGTGAGAACGAAGCCGCTGCGCTCCAGCGAGAACTCCTGGCTCTCGGCGTCTCACCGGCCACGATCTTCGTGGAGGACACGTCGGCGAACACCCTGGAGAACGTCCTCCGGGGCTGGGAAGTAGTGGCGAGCCGGTTCGCGGACCGCCCCCTCACGAGCGTTGTCGCAGTCTGCAAGTGGATGCACTCACGCCGCGTGCTCATGACGCTGAAAGCACACCTGCCCGCCGACGTTCGCTACTACGCCTGCACCTACGCGCCCGAAGGTGTCACACGGGAAGCATGGGTCAGAGACGGCGAGGTCTCGTCACAGACCGCAGCCGTGATCAGCAACTGGCAGAACATCCCTGCCTACCTCGCCAAGGGCGACATCCGGGAGATAGAACGGGTGGCAGATGGGGGCTGGGCGTAGACCCGGAGACCGCCCTCTCATCGGCTGCTAGTTCCATTGACCTCACGGCCGGGTTCTGACGAGTCTCGGTCGAGGTGTCCGGGACTGTCGCTCTCTCATCGGCTGCCCACCTGCGGGTGTGGCTCTCTCATGGCCTGCGTGGTCCCGGGCACCGCAGGGTCGGAGTGGCTCAAGAAGGGATTGCTCTGCTCGTAGCAGCGGTGCCCTCTCGACCCGCCCCAACTGGTCGGATCGAAGGAGCAGGGATGGCAACAGGAGAGCGGGTCGTGATCGGAATGGATCCGCACAAGAGGTCGGTGACGATCGAAGCGATGACCGCCGACGAGAGGGCCCTCGGCGGCGGTCGGTATGCCACCGATGAGGCCGGGTTCGCCGCGATGCGACGTTACGTCAGCCAGCTCCAGCCGTCGGTCTGTGACCGGGTCTGGGCGATCGAGGGGTGCAACGGGATCGGTCGACATGTCGCGATGCGACTGCTCGCCGACGGCGAACAGGTGGTTGACGTTCCGCCGAGGATGTCCGCACGGGCGCGGGTGTTCTCAACCGGGCAGGGACGCAAGACCGACGCCACCGACGCGCACTCCGTCGCTCTGGTCGGCACTCGGATGGCTGGTCTGCGACCAGTGGTCGCAGACGACCAGCTCACGGTGATCCGGATGCTCGCCGACCGCCGCAGGTCGCTGGGCGAGGAGCACACCCGCAAGGTGTCCCAGTTGCACGCCCTGCTGCTGGAACTCCTGCCTGGCGGGGCGAAGAAGAACCTCTCCGCGGCACAAGCCAGGGCCTTGCTGGCCAAAGTCCGGCCCCGCGACCAGGTCGGTAAGACCCGCCGCCGGCTCGCGGCCGAGCTGGTCGCCGACCTCGAGCAGATCCACGCCCGCAAGAAGGCCGCGGACAAGGAGCTGCGGGAACTGGTGGCCGCCACCGGGACTGGGCTGCTCGACCTGCACGGCATCGGCCCCTCCGGTGCCGCCCGGCTGCTGGCCGAAGTCGGCGATATCACCAGGTTCCCTGACCGCAACCACTTCGCATCCTGGACCGGAACAGCACCCATCGACGCGTCCTCCGGCGATGTCGTGCGGCACCGCCTGTCGCGCAAGGGCAACCGCCAGATCAACCGGACGCTGCACATCATGGCCACCGTCCAGCTGCGCAACGCCACCGACGGCCGCGCCTACTTCGACCGGAAGAAGGCCGCCGGGAAATCCTCGAACGAAGCCATGCGCTGCCTCAAACGCAGGCTGTCTGACGCGGTCTACCGCACCATGCTCGACGATGCCGTGAAGGCGAAGGTGACGGGCTCGGGTGGGCACCAGGGCAACGACTCTGACTCCAGCGCGGCTGGCTCACAGCCCCGAACCAGCTCTTCGGATAAGCCACACCGGAGCCCGTCAAGAGCACAGCCTAGAACCCCACTCCCTGCTGCGTCTTGACACAGAAGGGAGCCATGTGAGTGCCGTTCTGGGGCCGGCGGCACCCAACTCGGCTGTCGGGATATCAACTTTGCCTCGCCGGAGTGTTCGGCCACATCTCGGGTCGCGGGCTTGCCAACGGCATCGAGCCCGATGATGTCTGCTTCGGACCCCGGGCGGACCGGCGAGCGGGCCGACCTCCTGAGGCGGCGCGCCGGCCGCCGCTCGCGTCCCAGCTTCTACACCTCTTCACGGTCCCTCCTTCCCAACCCCACCAGGCTCCTCGCCCCTCGACCCCCTTCCTCTACCACCCATTGCCAACCACCAACTGCTTTTCAACTGCTCTCCTCTTAAGCCCCTTCTCCCTCCTCAATCTGCGGCACGCATGCTACGAAGTTCGGTAAGGGAAAGGGCTTCTGACCTGCTGGTTTGTGGTTGTCGACGGTTGTCGAGGGTGGTGTTCTCGGGGTGCATGGTGGGTTGAAGATCTACCGCGGGAGCCCGGCGGCGGCGCGAGCGTATGTGGAGGCGGACCGGGCACGGGTCGATGACTATTACCTGGCCGAGGGCACCGGTCTGGCCTCCCGGCTGGTGGCCACTCCTGCGAGCGTCCTCGAGCTGGCGCCCATGGACGGCCCGGCCTACGAGCGGTGGGTGGCCGGCCGAACAGTAGGGACCGACCAGCCGAAGGGTCGGCTCCGGGGTGATGACCAGGCGGTCCGGTTCGTCGAGGTCACGGTCAACGGTCCGAAGACCTGGTCGCTGGCCGCGGCTCTGGATCCCGAGGTCGCCGCGGCGTACGACGCCGCCCAGGATCGTGCCGCCTCGGAGATTTTGGGCTGGCTGGCCGCGCATGCGACGACCCGGGTGGGTCCGCGTGGCCGACAGGTGCAGGTGCCGGTGGAGCAGATCGAGGCAGCGGTGGTGCGGCACTACACCTCGCGGGCCGGGGACCCGCACCGGCATCTGCACCTACAGGTCAACGCCCGGGTCTGGGCCCAGGGGCGGTGGCGGGGGGTGCACACGGTCGGGGTCAGGGACAGCCTGGAGGCGATCAACGGGATCGGGCACGCCGCGGTGATGTGCGACCCCGAGTTCCGCACGGTGCTGGCCGCCCGTGGCTTCACCCTGGAGCCTGAGACGGCCGAGATCACCGACCTCGCCGCGCTTGTAGGCGTGTTCAGCGCCCGGGCGAAGCAGATCGAGCAGCACGTCGACTCCTACGAAGCCACCTGGCGTAGTGCGCATCCTGGTGAGGAGCCGGGGCCGGCGTTGCGGAGGGGGTGGGACCGCCGGGCGTGGGCGCGGGCGCGTCCGGACAAGGTCGCTCCCAGCGACGGCGCCGAGCTGACGGCCAGGTGGGCCGAGGAGCTGCGTGACCTGGGGGTACGGCCACCTGGCCGACCGGTGCGGATCACCCCCACACGGGTGGGGGAGCTGGACCGCGATGGGCTGGTGGAGACCGCCCTGGCCCGGCTGGGTGCCCGCCGGTCGGCATGGAACCAGGCCGACGCCCGAGGTGAGGTCGAGAAGCTGGTCGCCACCGCCGGAGTCGTGGCCGACGCGGGTGTCCGGGGTGAGCTGGTCGAGGACCTGACTGGGCGGGTGGTCGATGCTTCCCGGCCGCTGCTGAACCGTGAGGATGTTCCCGAGCATGTCCGGTCGCTGACCTCGGACCGGGTGCTCGCCGTGGAGCACGACCTCGTCGACCAGATCACACGTCGCGCCGAGGGCGAGGCGTTCCCGGCCTACGTGCGAGAGCTCCGCAGGCGGGCAGACTTGCTGAGCGGGCTCGATGGCGACCAGCGGGCTGCGGTGGCGCACCTGACCGGCACCGGCCAGATCACGATCGTCGAAGGCGCGGCCGGGGCCGGCAAGACGGCCATGCTGGCCGCCGCCCGGACCGTGTCGCTGGACCAGGGACGCCGGATGGTGGTGGTCACCCCGACCCGCAAGGCGGCCATGGTCGCCGAATACCAGATCGGGGCAGCTTCGTATCCGGTGGCGTGGCTGCTGCACCAGCACGGCTTCCGTTGGGACGACGACGGCCACTGGAGACGCGTCACAAGCGAGCCCGACCTGGGTGCGCGGCTGCGGGCCGATGACCTGGTCGTGGTCGACGAGGCGGGCATGCTGGACCAAGACATCGCCCGCGCCCTCCTGGCCCTGGCCACCGAGACCGGGGTCCGGATCGCCCTGGTCGGCGACCGGCACCAGCTGCCCGCCGTCGGCCGCGGGGGAGTGCTCGACCTGGCCACCCGCTACGCCCCCGACCGGACCCTGGCCCTGGAGGGGGTCCGCCGGTTCTCCGACCCGGCGTATGCCGACCTGTCGGCGCGGATGCGCCACGGCACTCAGCCTGGCGAGGTGTTCGACGAGCTGCTACGACGGGGCGAGATCGTGGTCCATGCCAGCGAGGTCGAACGACAGCAGGTCCTCGCCGTCCGAGCCAGCCGGGGAGAGCTGGTGGTGGCCGACACCCGTGAGCAAGTCGGCCGGATCAACGGCCTGGCCCATCGGGTCCGAGTGGTCACCGGCGAGGTCAGCAGCGAAGGAAGCGATGCGGTGGTGACCGCCTCGGGGGAGCGCATCGGGATCGGTGACCAGATCGCAACCCGCCGCAACGACACCACAACCGACGTCGCCAACCGGGAGACCTGGACCGTCACCGCCACCGACCCACACGGCAGCCTCACCGTCGTCGGTGAGGCAGGCCAACGCACCCTGCCCGCCGACTATGTGCGCAAGCATGTCGAGCTCGCCTACGCCACCACCGCCTACGGCGCCCAAGGCACCACCGTGCCGGCCGTCCACGTGGCGGTCGGCGACCACACTGGCGCCTCCTCGGCCTACGTCGGCATGACCCGCGGTCACGAGAACAACACCGCCCACCTCGTCGCCGACACCCTCGACGACGCCCGACGGCAGTGGATCGACGTCTTCGGCCGCGACCGAGCCGACCTCGGACCCACCCACGCAGCCCGACTCGCCGCGGACGCCGTCGACCGCTACGGACCCAAAGCCAAGCGGCCAGCCCGACGGCCGCCGACTCCGGCCCGTCGCGTCGAAGACGACTTCGGCTACCGCCCACCGGCGCAGGCGCAAGGTCCGAGCATCGGCCTCTGAGTCGAACGTCCGGAGGATCGTCAGTGCGACGTGCCACACTTGAGCCATCGGTCGATCATCGCCAAGGAGGCTGCCATGACCAGCGACCCGCGGTCTGAGCCGCCCCCCGAGTGGGTCAGCGACAAGGAAGACCTCGACGCGCTCTTCAAGGAGGCAAAGCCGATTGGTGACGGCTCCGACTGGGCATGCCAGGATTTCTTCGAGTCCGACGAGGAACAGGCGGAGTTCGTCGCGTGGTACCGGGCCGAGCGCCATAAGGAACTTGCCTGAGCCGTGAGGATCGTGCTCGACACCGACGTGGCGTCGGGTCTGATCAAAGGGAAGTTGTCGCCTGCGATGCTCGCTGCCATCGCGCCGCATGAAGCAGCTCTGTCATTCATCACGGTCGGCGAGCTGGCTCGATGGATTCACGCCCGAGACCTCGGTCAGCGGCGCCGTCGGGCCGTCGAGGCGTTCTTCGCGGCCCACCCGGTCCTTCCGGGGGGTCGTGACGTGGGGGCGAAATGGGGCGAGATCGTGGCCTACGCCGTCAAGCGAGGCCGCCCACGTCCGTTCAACGATTCGTGGATCGCAGCCAGCTGCCTCACCTACGACCTCTCGCTAGCGACGCTCAATGTCACCGACTTCGAAGACTTCGCGGAGTACGAGGGCCTTCGCCTGATCACGCCATAGGGCCGTACCAGGGGCGTTCGCGCGGACCACCGGCGGCGACCGTGACAGCCGGCTGCCATGCCTCCCGGATGACCGCCGGAATCGTGAGGTCTTCCCAGAGATCGACGAGCAGAGCGCCGTCGATCCAGTCCATCAGCTCGTCGGGTTGCCCCTTGCGAAGCAGGAGCTCGTAGAGCCGCCTCCGTTGGGGCCGGCGGCGTAGGTCGAACTTCCGGATCCCCTCGAACGTCGCCGGATCATCGAGGTAGACCTTGGCGAAGCACTCCGGCAACTTGCCTCTCCACAGACGGTCGGGCACCCAGAACGGTCGCACCCCGCGAGCGATGTGGTGCTCGAAGTGGACCTGGGTGACCAGGTCGAGCCGGTAGCCTGCGGCCTCGACGATCCGTTCGGCGACCGTCAAGCTAGGGCACTTCAAGCCGCGCTCGTATGCCGACAAGGTGGCCTGGGACGTCCTCGCCCGCTGTGCGAGCTGGCGCTGGGTCAGGCCGCTCCCTCGCCGAGCCCGAGAGATCAGTCGCCTCACTTCTATGCGCCCACGATATCCGGGCGGACGTCGACACGCCGAGTGAAGAGTGGCCTCGCGCGCACCTACCTACTGAACGCGGTCCCACCGATGGTTCTCCCCAGGTGTCCATTCGCCGGCGGGCGCCGCGCTTGAAGTAGACGAACAACCCCAACAACCCCCATCACTCGGAGGCAACCATGTCCGTGACCACCCCCCACCACGCCCCCTTCCACGAGCGCCACGACGACGAGCTGCTCACCCTGTCGGAAGTTGCTGAGATCCTGTCAGCCTCCGAGAACACGGTGCGCTGGTGGCGCCAGATCGGCAGCGGCCCGTCGTTCTTCAAGATCGGACGACGGCTCTACACCACGGTCGGCGAGCTCCGCCGCTTCATTCGGGAGCAGCGACTCGCCTCCCGACCCGTCATCCCGGCCACGAGGAGGAACTGATGGCCAGCATCCGCAGGCGGACACTCACCTGGACCCACGAGTCGGGCACGACCAGGACAGCCGTGAGGTACCAGGCCGACTACTACGACCGCACGGGCAAACGACACCGACGAATGTTCGACCTCAAGAAGGACGCCCAGCGCTGGCTGGACGAGCAGACCGCGGGCCTGGTCACCGGCCAGTGGGCAGACCCACTGGCCGGTCGGGAGTCGGTGCGGTCGTACGGAGAGCGGTGGCTGGCACGCCAGGTCCTGGCACCCAGCACCGAAGCAACCTACGAGATCGTCCTGCGCAACCACGTCTTCCCGACCCTCGGCGAGATGCGCATGAACGCAGTGAACCGGGTCGATGTTCAGACCCTGGTCAAGGAGTGGCAGCTCACGGCCGCTCCGTCGACCGCCCAGGCGAGATACCTGGTGATGGCGATCATGTTCCGGGCCGCGGTCAAGGACCGGGTGCTGCCGACCTCGCCGTGCATCGACATCAAGCTGCCCAAGATCCCGCCGAAGTCCTCCCTGGTGCCGATCAGCACCCAGACCGTGCTGTCGCTGCGCCGGGCCATCGCCCCGCGTTACCGGCTCTTCGTCACGCTGGCGGCCGGAGCCGGGATGCGACGAGGAGAGATCCTCGGCCTGACTCTTGACCGAGTCGCCGTCGACTTCGCCACCATCCGGGTCGACCGCCAGCTGTCCAGAGCCAGCCGCACCGGCAATCCCGTCTTCGCGATGCCGAAGACGCCGTCCTCGACCCGCACCATCCCGATCGGCCAGGTCGTCCTCGACGAGATCAGGGAGCACGTCCGCGACTTCGGCCATCACGAATCCGGACTGCTGCTGACCACGGACGTGGGCAACTTCGTGGGCACGAGCACCATCCACAATGCCTGGCGCATCGCGGCCCGGAAGGTCGGCACCGACGCCACGCCCCACGATCTGCGGCACTACTTCGCCTCGGCCCAGATCCGCGGGGGCCAGTCGATCAAGGTCCTCCAGGCCCTGCTCGGACACAAGTCCGCGGTCGAGACCTGGGACACCTACGGCCACCTCATGGGCGACGAGGACACCCGCAGCCGGGCCATCGTCGACGGCCTGCTCGGCAACGATCGGCAGGAAGCATCGGTGGATCCGAGTGAAAATCGTGGGCACAGTATGGGCACGGTAAACGCGCTCTGAACGCAAAACCCCAGGTCAGATGGGGTAAGGCGGAGGGGCTGGTCTGTAGGCCGGGTTCTGTTCCCGGGCGCCTCGCGGCGCACCGTTCGGCGACCATCCATCTCGGACCGCCGTTGCCGGCGGCCTCCTGCGGTCCACCCGCGCACTCGGGCGGGCAACCCTCGGACGTGCGCTGTTCGACCTTGCTCCGGGCGGGGTTTGCCGAGCCGACCCGGTCGCCCGGGTCGCTGGTGGTCTCTTGCACCACCGTTTCACCCTTACCTAAAGCGTGCTCTAGGCGGTCTGTTCTCTGTGGCACTTTCCCGCGGGTTGCCCCGGGTGGGTGTTGCCCACCGCCCTGCCCTGTGGAGCCCGGACCTTCCTCGACGTACCGGAGTACGTCGCGGCCGCCCGACCAGCCCCTCCGCGCCACTCAGCATAGGGCCGCTCAGCACAGGGAGGAACGCCGGGCCGACCCCTGAGGAGAGGGTCGACCCGGCGCTCCGGGTGGGGACTTCCGCCTAGCTCACGGTGAGAGCCGTGTCATCGATCACGAACGACGTCTGGAGGGAGTAGTCCTCCGTGCCGCTGAACGAGATCGTCACGGTCCGGCCCGCGAACGAGGACAGGTCGAACGACTTCTGGCTGTAGCCGGAGGCCTTGTTCAGGTTCGAGTACGTCGCCAGGGTCGTCGACCCGGCCTTGACCGTCAGCTTGTCGTACGCCGTCGTGGACGTGGTCTCCGAGGTGTCGATGTGGAGGTAGAACGTCAACGTCGCGGCGCACCCCGACGGGATGGTCACCGACTGCGTGAGCGTGTCGGTGTGGGAGGTGCCATAGCCGTCCAGCCATGCCTTCCAGCTGCCGCTGTGGGCAGGCTCGGCCGACGAGCTGTCGATGACACCGGACGTCGCCGACCACGGAGCAGCCGATCCGGTCTCGAAGCCGGGGTTGCCCAGCTTCTGACCCGGGCTGCTGCAGCCACCGCCGCCGCCGCCGATCGTCCAGGTGAAGGTGGCCGAGCCGGACGCGTTGGTCGCGTCCTTGGCGGTCACCGTCGAGCTGAACGTGCCGGCCGTGCTCGGCGTACCGCTGATCAGGCCGCTCGAGGAGTTGATCGACAGACCGGCCGGCAGACCGGTCGCCGACCAGGTCAGCGTCTGGCCCGACTGTGAGTCGGTCGCGGTCATCTGCAGCGACTTCGCGGTGCCTACGGTGCCGGTCTGGGAGCCGGGGTTGTTGACCGTGACCGTGTTGCCCTGGCTGCCGCCGACGATGGCGTGGGTGAGGTCGCACTCGTTGGTGTCGTTGGACCAGCTGGACTGCTCGGCGAAGGTGCCGAACGAGCCGAACGAGACGTTGGCCGCGGCGCCCTGTCCGGAACTCAACCACGCGCACTCGTCGGAGTTCTCCTCGCCGTTGTACGAACCGCCCGTGTGGTTGGTCCAGCCGCCGGCGGGGTTCTGGTCCGACATCATCTCGTGCCACTCGTGACCGAGCGTCATCGTCCAGCCGTCGAGCTGGCCGGCGGTACCCGAGTTGACGAAGCCGACGCCGCAGCTGGCGCCGGCGTCCATGTTGTAGGGCTGGTTGCTGAACGCGATGTCGCCGTACGGCGACGAGACTCCGACGTCACCGTTCCAGTCGTGCCAGGCGCAGTAGGAGCCCTGGTAGTGGTCGGGGTTGGTGCCATGCGGGGAGAGGATCACGTAGTACGCGTTGCGGTTCGAGGCCGCGGTCGTGTTGCCGAAGTGTGCTGCCGCGGAGACTGCCTCCTGGCCGAGCTGGGCCGCGGTCGCGGCGGAGGGTGACGCCTTGGAGTTGTCGTACCACACGCCGGAGAGCACACCGCCGCTCTGGTAGGGCACGAAGTCGGCGTTCGACGGACACGTGGTCGCGCCGGTCGTCACGTTCGGGCCGTCGCACCACTGTGTCAGGTCGGCCGACCAGCGTTCGTTGTTGGTGCCGATGCCCTTGAACATGTTCTGCGCGGCCTCGGCGCCGTGGTAGCTGTCACCGGAGAAGCTGCTGATCCCATTGGTGACCGTCTGGGTACCCCACTGCGTTCCGTAGAACACCAGGTACACCTTCGCGTGGCCGCTGTTGACCCCGATGCCGTCGACGCCCCCGCCGTATGACAGCGTCTTGGGGCCGGTGGCCGCGAAGTGGGCGTGCTGCCACGACTTCATCTTCGAGCTGGCCTGCAAGGTGGGCACCGCTCCGTGCCGGTAGTGATGGTGGTACGACGGCGCGTAGGGGTCCTGAGAGCCGGTCGCACTAGCCGGAGCTGCGGCGGCCAGGCCCGAAGCGGCGATCGCCGCGACCATGCCCGAGCCGGCCACCAGCACGGTGCGCCAGTCTCTGCCGAGAGTTCTCATGGAGCTGTCCTTCCAGGGCACCTGTGGGCACCCGCACTGACGGCCGCCGGATTGACGAGCCAGGCGCATCATGCGCACGTACCGGGGAGGCGCAACAGCCTCAGGTTTGTGCATTGCGAGAAGATGAGCGACGAAATGGTGAACGATCGTTCACCTCGCCGAGCCACTCATTGCACGATCCACAGAGCGCGAGTACGGCGGTTGTCGTCGCCTCCCGGGGGTCACGCCGCCGGGATCGACCGCTTCGCGCTACGGCAGCGTCAGGATCTCGGCGCCGTCCGCAGTGACCAGGAGGGTGTGCTCGAACTGCGCGCTGCGGCGTCCGTCGGCGGTGACGACGGTCCAGTCGTCGTCCCACATCACCCACCGGTGGGTGCCGAGATTCAGCATCGGCTCGATGGTGAACGTCATCCCGGCCAGGATCTCGTCGTCGAAGCGGGGGTCGTCGTAGTGGGGGATGATCAGCCCACTGTGGAACGACGTACCGATGCCGTGACCGGTGAACTCGCGCACGACGCCGTACCCGAACCGCCGTGCGTACGACTCGATCACCCGGCCGATCACGTTGACGCGCCGACCCGGCCGGACCGCCCTGATGGCGCGGTCGAGCGACTCGCGCGTGCGCTCCACGAGCAGCCGCGTCTCCTCGTCGACGTCGCCCGCCAGGAACGTCGCGTTCGTGTCGCCATGGACACCGTCGAGGAACGCGGTGATGTCGATGTTGACGATGTCGCCGTCCTCGAGGACGCGGGCGTCGGGGATGCCGTGGCAGATCACCTCGTTGACGCTCGTGCACAGGCTCTTGGGGAAGCCCTTGTAGCCGAGGGTCGACGGGTAGGCCCCGTGGTCGCACAAGAACTCGTGCCCGATCCGGTCGAGCTCGTCGGTGGTGACGCCCGGCGCCACGGCCGATCCGACCAGATCACGCGCCTGTGCCGCGAGCCGGCAGGCGGCGCGCATCCGCTCGATCGTGTCGGCGTCCTTGACCTCGCTGCCCGTGAACGGCGCGGGCCCGGGCCTGTCGACGTACTCGGGGCGCGGGATCGACGAGGGTACGTCGCGGCGCGGCGAGATCGCGGCCGGGGCGATCGCGGTCGAGGTCATGCCTCGAGTCTAGGTGCCGGCCCGGGCACCACGGAGTCGTAGGCTGCCACACCATGGACAGGTACTGGTTCTGCGTGAAGCACCACGCGGTCGAGGGACCGGACGGATGCCCGCCGATCGACAGGCTCGGTCCGTACGCCACCGAGGACGAGGCGGCCCATGCGCTGGAGAAGGCCGCGCAGCGCAACGAGGAGTGGGACAACGACCCGAACTGGAGTGACGAGCCCGGGTGGGACGGCCAGTCGCGGCGTACCACCGAGTGAGCCCACGCCAGCCGTCACGACCGGCCCCGCCACCGACCCCGCCACCGGCACCGCCGCGGATCTCGCCGCTGCCGTTCGCCGGCATGATCGCCCTGGTCTGCGTGCTCTTCCTCGACCTGGCCACCCTGAGCGTCGTGGCCTGGTGGGTCGTCACCGTGCTCGTCGCGGTCTGGGTGGGGGTGTTCGTGCTCGCCTGCGCCTGGTGGACCCCCCACCCGCGTCGCCTGCCCTGGCTCGCGGCCGGACTGTTCGTCCTCTGGGTGGTCGTGGTGATCGGCGGCAGCATCGTCACGGGCTGAGGCCGAGGTCAGAGCCAGCCGTTCTCGGTGGCGATCTGCACGGCCTCCGACCGGTTGGCGGCTCCGGTCTTGCCGATCGCCCCGGACAGGTGGTTGCGCACCGTCCCGGGCGAGAGGTGCACCCGGCCGGCGATCACCGCGACGGCCGCTCCGCCGGCCGCGGCGCGGAGCACCTCGGTCTCTCGGTCGGTCAGGGGCGAGTCGCCAACCACGAGGCTGTCCATCGCCAGTGCCGGGTCGACCACACGCAGCCCCTGGTGGACGCGTCGTACGGCGTCCGCGAGCTGGGGGGCCGGGGTGTCCTTGACGATGAAGCCGTCGGCCCCTGACTGCAGCGCGCGACGCAGGAAGCCGGGCCTGCCGAACGTCGTCACGATGAGCACCCGCGTCTGTGGGGAGACCCGGCGGACCTGCGCTGCCGCACTGATGCCGTCGAGGCCGGGCATCTCCACGTCGAGGAGGGCGACGTCGGGTCGATGCTCGAGCACGGCCGGTACGACGGCGTCGCCCGAGGACACCTCGGCGACGACCTCGAGGTCGGGCTCGAGGCTCAGCAGCGCGGAGAGGGCACCGCGTACCAACGCCTGGTCGTCGGCGAGCAGCAGCCGGATCACGGGACGACGACCTTCAGGGAGAACCCGGGCTGCAGTGCCTGGGTGACCACCCGCCCGCCGAGCGCCTCGGCGCGCTCGCGCAGGCCGGTCAGGCCGTTCCCGGGCCCGACGGACTCGGGCCCGTGCCCGTCATCGCGGATCTCCACCTCGTGCTCGCCGAGCAGCACCGTGCACTGCCGGGCGCCGCTGTGCCGGATCACGTTGGTGATCCCCTCGCGCACGGTCCAGGCGAAGAGCTCTCGGCGGTCGGTGGGCACCTCGTCGGTGGAGTTGGGGAGGTCCGCCCTGATCTCGGCGGCGGAGAGGGCGGTGCGTGCCCGTGACAGCTCGCCGGGCAGGGTGAGCTCGCGGTAGCCCTCCACCGCCCGCCGTACGTCGGAGAGCGCGTCGCGCGAGAGCCGCTCGAGGTCCGCGAGCTCGGCGCGTGCCCGCTCGGCGTCGACGTCGATCAGCCGGTTGGCCAGCTCGGCCTTCACCGTGATGACGGTGAGCGAGTGACCCAGGATGTCGTGGAGGTCGCGGGCGAACCGGTTGCGCTCGTCGTCCAGGGCGAGCCGGGCGTTCTCCTCGCGTACCTGCAGCACCTCGATGTTGCGGTTGATCGACTGCGAGATGCCCCAGATCGCAAGGGTCGCGACGAGCGTGCCGAAGAGGATGCCGTAGTCGCGGTGCCAGCCCGGGACCAGGATCGTGGCGCTGAACGTGCCGAAGGCGACGGCGACCGAGGCGAGCCAGGCCCACCGGGTCTGCAGGCACATCACGCAGGTGACGGCGACGTAGACCGAGGCGGCCTCGCCCTCCTGCCCGATCGACACGCACATCACCACGCCGAGCGCCACCAGGACCAGGACCAGGCCCAGCCCCTGCCGGGCTGCGAGCGGAGCACGGAACGGCGCACCGAACCGCCGCCAGCGCATGAGCAGGAAGACGGTCAGGTAGAACGCCGCGAAGAGCAGCGTCGCCACGATGCCGATCCACCCGCGCACGTGGTCGCGCTGCTGCCAGGCGGCGCTGAGGGGGGAGAGCAGGTAGAACAGCCAGATCGCCGCGAACATCAGCCCCCAGCGACGCGGGCCGACATTGCGGCCCGCGTCGTCGGGGTTGCTGCTCATGAGGGTCACGGTAGTGACCTCACACCCGCGCGGTGTCCTTGCTCATCCGCCAGGCGGCACCGGCCACGAACAGCGCGAACCACACGACCGCGTTCACGATCGCGTACCACGGCAGCTGGTGGGTGAGTGGTGCGCGGGCGATCTCGGACACGCCGTACATCGGGGTCCAGTAGGCGATGTGCCGCACCACGTCGCTGTACTGGTCGAGGGGGATGAAGACCCCGCCGAGGAACGACAGCAGAGCCAGGCCGGGGCCCAGGATCTGCATCGCGTTCTCGCCCGGTACGACGTAGCCGACGAAGACGCCGAGGGCCGCGAAGGTGAGGGTGCAGAACACGGTCACCACGGCGCCCAGGATCCACACATGGGTCGGCATCTCGGCCTTCCCCTGGAGGAGTCCGACCAGGTTGACGGCGGCGATCGCGAGGCTGCCCATGAACAGGGCGACCAGCGCCTTCATCAGGATGTAGACGATCGGGTTGAGCGGGGTGAGCCGCAGCTGTCGCGACCAGCCGAGCGAGCGCTCGAGGGCGACCATCGAGCCGCCCGCCGCGGCGGTGAGGGCCGCGCCGTACAGGGCCATCGAGACCAGGATGTAGGCCGCGACGTTGCCGGAGCCGGACCTGTCCTGCCAGCCCTTCTGGCCGCCGAAGCTCAGCAGCAGCGCGGCCGGCAGGATCAGGGTGAAGACGATGGTCCGTCGGTTGCGCAGCATCCGCCGGAGCTCGATGCCGAGGACGGTGAGGTTGAAGCCCCCCAGGGGCGGCACCCGGCGGACGCTCGGGTCGATGGTCTGGGTGGTCATGACTGTGCTCCTTCAGCGTCGTCGTCGCCCACGGTCAGGCTGAGGAACGCGTCCTCGAGCCCGCGGGCGGTGATCTCCAGGTCGTGGGCCGAGGTGTCGTTCAGCAGGTAGCGGGCCACCGCGTCGGTGTCCTTGGCGTGGAGGTAGACCGCGTCGCCGCGGATGTCGACGCTCTCCACGCCCGGAAGGGACGACAGCTCGGCTGCGTCCGGGTTCTCGATGGTGGCTCGGACGGTCCGGCCGGCGGCGAGCGCCTTGATCTGGCTGCCGGTGCCGTCGGCGACGATCCGGCCCTGGCTGATCAGCACGATCCGGTCGGCGTACTGGTCGGCCTCCTCGAGGTAGTGCGTCGCGAAGAGGACCGTCCGGCCCTTCTCGGCGTCGGCGCGGATGGCGGACCAGAACGCACGGCGGCCCTCGACGTCCATGCCGGTGGTCGGCTCGTCGAGGAGGAGGAGGGCGGGGTCGGGCAGGAGCGCCATCGCGAAGCGCAGGCGCTGCTGCTCACCCCCCGAGCACTTGCCGACCTTGCGGTCGGCGATGGACGCGATGCCCGCGGTGCGGAGCACCTCGTCGACCGGGGCCGTGTCGGCGAAGAGACTGGCGGTGTAGGCCACGGTCTCGCGGACGGACAGGTCCTTGAGGAGGCCCCCGGTCTGCATCACCGCGGAGACCAGCCCCCGCGCGATCGCCTGGCGGGGGTGGAGCCCGAGGACCTCCACCGTGCCGGTGGTCGGGTGGGAGAGGCCGAGGACCATGTCGATGGTCGTGGTCTTCCCCGCACCGTTGGGGCCGAGGAACGCGACGATCTCACCGGGCTCGAGGGACAGGTCGATCCCGCGCACGGCGTGGACCGGACCGAAGTCCTTGGTGACCTCGGAGAGCTGGACGGCTGGGACCGGGCCGGCGGCGGTGCCGTGGGATCCCGAGAGGGTGGTCTGAGTCATGCGTACAGCCTGACCCATGAGGTCGACGGACACCTGGTTCGCCGGTCACGACCTGCGCATGACGTTTGTCAGCGCGCGGACGTGACGCCGGTCAGAACGTGTGCTCGTCGTCGGGGAACGTGCCGGCCTTGACGTCCGCGTCGTACGCCCGGGCGGCACGGAGCAGCTCGCCGTGCAGGTCGGCGTACTGCTTGACGAAGCTGGCCATCCGGCCGGTGCGCAGTCCGAACGCGTCCTGCCAGACGAGCACCTGGCCGTCGCACTCGACACCCGCCCCGATGCCGATGGTCGGGATCGTGAGCTCCTTGGTGACCTGCGCGGCGACGTCGCCGGGCACCATCTCGAGGACCACCGCGAAGGCCCCGGCGTCCTGGACGGCATGCGCATCGGCGAGCACGCGCTCGGACGCGTCGCCGCGGCCCTGCACCCGCGGCCCGCCGAGAGCGTGCTCGCTCTGCGGGGTGAAGCCGATGTGGGCCATCACGGGGATGCCACCCTGGCTGAGCCGCGTGATCTGAGGGGCCATCTCGACACCGCCCTCGAGCTTCACGGCGTGGGCGAGCCCCTCCTTCATGAAGCGGACGGCCGTCGCGTACGCCTGCTCCGCCGAGCCCTGGTAGGAGCCGAACGGCAGGTCGCCCACGACCAGGGCACGGCGTACGGACCTGCTGACCGCTCGCGTCAGCGGGAGCAGCTCGTCGACCGTGACCGGGACCGTGCTCTCGTTGGCGTAGACGTTGTTGGACGCCGAGTCGCCCACCAGGAGGACGTCGATCCCTGCCTCGTCGAACGTCTGCGCGGCGTACTGCTCGTAGGCGGTCAGCATCGAGAACTTCTCGCCACGCTCCTTGAGCGTGCGGAGGGTGTGGGTGCGGACCCGCCTCACCGGGGTCGTGGCCGGTGCCGGGCCGCTGCCGTACGGCGCGGTCGTCTCGTCGGACTGGCTCATGGTCGAGCTCCTGTGCCTGTCATCGCGGCTCCCTGCTGGAGTCCACGCAACCCGTCCAGGCTAGTCACCCGTGGTGCACGGAGCGCGTGTGTCGCTGGTCACGGTCGGGCGAGCTCCTCCTGGAGGCCGCCGAAGGCGATCGCGTCGTCGGCCGTGCCGGTGTGGGGCGCCGCGAACCACGCGGCGTACTGGCTGATCTCGTCGAGGCGCCACTCGAGGTCGAACAGCTCGACCATCTCCGGGTCGGCTCCGGCCGCGGCGCCCGCTTCGACCAGGATGCGCAGGTCGAGCTCGGCCGGCGCCAGCTTGAGCGACTCCCAGTCGACCAGGAGGCGGCCACTCGGCGTCAGCAGCTGGTTGCCCGAGTGCGGCTCGCCGTGGGTGGCCACCCACGCGTGCTCGCGGGCGACCGACGCCAGGTGGTGGTAGCGGTCGGTCCAGCGGGCCAGGTCGTCGAGGTGCCGGCGCACGGCGTCGCGGGCCGGGTCGGCGTACGGGCCCGTCC
>JBAUWD010000354.1:0-13524 GCA_049583575.1 Nocardioides sp. | reverse complement strand
GACCGGTGACCGGACCCGCCGGGGTCAGTGTCTGGTCAGGACTTGCCCCAGAGCTGCTTGAACTGCGCCTGGTAGTCGGCGACGACCGGGAATGCCGCCGACGTGTCCGCCGGGACGGAGTCCTTCTTGACCAGCCAGTACGGCGGGCCGGCCTGGACCAACGGGACCCCGGCCCATTGCCGGGCGAGGGCATCGAGCATGAGGTAGTCGTAGGAGTACAGATCGGCCGGCACCAACGCGTCGACGGCCCCGGTCTTGAGGTCCGCGAAGTTCTGGGGACCGCCGCCCTGACCCACGATCGTCACCTTGTCAGCCAGCCCGGCGGCCTTGAGCGCCGCGGGCAGACCGGCGCCCAAGGCATCGCTGACCGACAGTGCGATGTAGTCGATGCTCGGATGACTGCGCAGGTAGGAGATGATCCGGTCGGGCGCGTCCTTGCCCAGCGACGTCAGCGGGATGTCCAGGCTGTCGACGCTGCACGACGGGCAGTACTTCTTCATTCCGGCCTCGAACGTGGTGCCGACCTGGGCCAGGATCTGGAATGCGGAGATGTTGACGTACAACGCGTTGGCCTTGCCCCCACTTTCGCTGACGACCTCAGCTGCGAGATCGTCACCAATCGGGCCGTTCTGCTTGTCCGTGGCGGTGTTGTAGAGGATCCCGTTGCCGGCGGTGGCCAGTGAACAACAGGTCACGAACTCCACGCCGGCCGCCTGCGCATCAGCGATCTGCTTGGCGTAGGCGGTCTCGTCGGCCGCGTTGAGGATCACGGCGTCCGACCCATTGCGGATCGCCGACTCGATAGCACCTTGCACCTGCTCCGGAGAGCCGTCGGTGGAGGCCTGGTCGACCGTCCAGCCGAGGATCTTGGCGCCCTCGGCCAGGATCGGTCCTTGGACCGCGCAGGCCTCGACGCCGCAGCTGACGAACGTGATCTTCTTGCCGCTCGGGATCGGCTTGCCGACCGGCTTCGTGACGCTGATCTTCGTCGGCCGGACGGCGGCCTTGGCGACCGTGGCCTGGGCGGCCTTGAGACCTGCCGGGTCTGTCGATGAGGACGCGGCCGAGTCGCTCTTGGAGCCGCAGGCGGAGACGGCGAGGAGGATGCCGGCGATCGAGGCGATCGCGGCCATCCGTCTCACACGCCTCTCGGCGTGGGGGCGGGGTACGGACATGGTTCTCACTTTCTGTGTGACCTGCTGGGTCCCGAGAAGCTGAAGGAGTCGCCGCGGTGCGGCGTCATCCTGAGACGGCCTCGCTGTGCGCGGAACCGTCCGAGAGACCGTCGGAGTGGCTGGGGGGGCTGCTGGGGGAGGTGCCGTCGGCGCTGGTGTCGGTGCCCGAGGGCCGGGCAGCGAGCGTCGTCCGTCGCTGGAGTCCGGTGACGGTCAGTGCCGCGATCAGGACGATGCCGACGAACAGGTTCCCCGACCACTGAGGGGCGTTCGCCAGGCCCAGACCGGTGGTTCCCGTGCCGAGCAACAGGACTGCGATCAGCGTGCCGCCTGCATTGAACCGCCCGTGCTTGATCTGGGTGGCACCGAGGAAGGCCGCCGCGAACGCCGGCAGCAGGTACGGCGTGCCCGCGGTGGGCGAACCACCCCCGAGGATGGAGGCGAGCACGATCCCGGCTGCACCCGCGAGCACGCCCGAGGCGACCAGGGTGAGGAACTGGAGTCGTGCGACGCGGACGCCGGCCAGGCGGGCGGCCTCGGGGTTGAAGCCGACGGCGTACAGGCGGCGCCCGGTCGCTGTGTGCTCGAGGAGGTACCAGATCGCGACGGCGACCACCGCGACGTACAGCACCGGCAGGGTGATGCCGTGGACAGTCGTCTGACCGATCGCGGAGAACCCGCCGGAGAGTCTGACGTCGCTGATCGGGGTGTCGTTGGTGACCATCGTGATCAGCGCCGCGATCAGCGAGCCGGTCGCGAGAGTGGCGATGAAGGAGTCGATCTTCATGACCACCACGACCATCGCGTTGATCAGACCCACGACGAGTCCGATCGACAGGGCCAGCGTCATGGCCGAGACCAGGGGAAGACCCGCTACGACGAAGTGGGCGGCAGCGACCCCGCACAACGTCATGTTCAGGGCGAAGGACAGGTCGAAGACCCTGGCCGTGAGAGGGATCGTCACCGCCAGCGCGGCGAACGCGGTGATCGCGTTGGAGTTCAGGATCTGCTTGGCCGTCGTCACGTTCGGGAACGTCTCGGGCACCCAGATCGAGAACACCACGATGATCGCCAGCCAGACGTAGACGGCGCCGTACTTGTCGACCGCCAGACGTGAGACCCAGCGCGAGGTGAAGCTTCGGGTCTGGGTGGTCGGTTGCGCTTGCTTGGTCTGTGTCTGTGTCATGACTCGCTCGTCGACTCTCGTGCTCACTCGTCCGCTCCTTCGATGGCTCTGATCAGCACCTTCTTGGTCAGCCCTTCGGCAGGAAGCTCCTCTGCGACCACGCCGCCACGGAGCACCAGGATCCGCGTACAGAGCGCCAGCAGGTCGCCCTCGTCGGAGGAGGCGACGACCACGGTGAGACCGCCAGCTGCCAGGTCGGCGATGATCCGGTAGATCGAGACGCGGGTGCCGATGTCGACCCCCGCAGTGGGCTCGCAGAGCACGAGGACCTGCGGATCACCGGCGAGACAGCGCGCCAGGACCACCTTCTGCTGGTTGCCGCCGCTCAGCGTCGAGATCGGCGCCCCCGGACCGGCACTGACGACTCCGAGCCGGCGGCTCCACGACTGGACGAGGGTCGTCTCGTCCTTCGCCGACAAGCGTCCGGGCGAACCGAGGCTCCCGAGTGCGGAGAGCGAGAGGTTCTCGCCGACCGTGAACTCGGCGATGACGGCCTCGGTCTGTCGGTCGGCAGGAACCAGCGGGATGTGCGGGCCGCCGGACCGACCTACGTCGTGCCACTCCGATGATGTTGCCGGGAGGCGAATCTGTCCGCTTGCTTCCGCACCGGCCTTTCCGGCCAAGACGTACGGAAGCTCCAACGCACCGGCACCGGCCAGACCAGCGATGCCGACGATCTCGCCGGCGCGGGCCTCGAGGTCGACCCCACGAAGCCACCGGCCGTGGATCTCTCGGGCCTCGATCGTCACTGGTCGGTCGGCGCGGCCGATCCCCTGGATCCGGAAGTCGGAGTCGATCTCGTCGCCCACCATCCGGCTCGCCAGCTCCCGCGCGTCCAGCGAGCTGACGTCGTAGGTGCCGACTCGTCGCCCTCCTCGGAGGACCGTGACCCGATCGGCGAGAGAGAAGATCTCGTCCATGCGGTGCGACACGTAGAGCACGCTGGTGCCGCGTCGACGCACCTCGTCGACGACCTCGAAGAGTCGCTCGACCTCGTCGTAGGGGAGCACGGCCGTCGGCTCGTCGAGCACGAGGACGCCACCGCCCTCCCAGCCCTGAAGTGCGGCCGCGATCGCCACGACCGTCCGCTGGACCGGGGTCGCAGCCGCCAGAGGGGCGTGGATGTCGAGGTCGATGTCGAATGCCGCCAACACCCGGCGGGTCTCGGTCTCCTGCTCCTTCCACAGAACCCGTCCGCCGAGGCCGCGCGCGAAGCCTCCCCGGAGAGCGAGGTTGTCCTGCGCGCTGAGCTCCAGGATCAGGCCCAGGTCCTGGTGGACGAAGCGCAATCCGTCGGGGACGGCCTTGCCCACCTCGAACGAGACGCCGTCCATCTCGGCGCTACAACCGGGATCGGCAGAGTGGTAGCTCGCCAGGACTTTGATCAGCGTGGACTTGCCCGAGCCGTTCTGGCCCATCAGTGCATGGACCTCGCCGCGCCCGATCTCCAGCGACACGTCATCGAGCGCCCGCGTACCGGGAAACGTCTTCGACAGGCCCCGCATGCTCAGCACTGGCCGGGTCGCCTGGTCCGCCCCGGCCCCGGAGATGGGCCCCTGGGACGCGCCGTGCTGCCAGAGATCCACGTCCATCATCCCACCCGCCTCTCAGCACTCGTCAAGTTGAGTTGAGTTCACTTCAGGAGAGTGAAGCACGTCGCGGATGTGATGGCAACCACGGTGGGAACATTTCTCGGTGTCGGCCGCGGGAGTGAGCCGGGCCGCAGTTTCCCGCCGTCCACCTGGGACACCGGGGCCCCGGATGCAAACCCGCACGGCGTCGCCGACCCGCAGGACCTCGACGATGCGTCGCTCGCCGCGGCCCGGTTTCTGTGCGCAACCCGAGGGGACCTCGCGACGGGGAGCGGGCTGCCTGGCCGCCGTACGCGCCTACAGCCATGCCGACAGCTCCGTGCGTGCCGTCTACGAGTCGGCGGCCTGTGTCACGCGGTGTTCTCCCAGTGACCAGGCTTCCGCGGTCTGCAGGGAGTTTCGGAAGGTCTCCTCTCCGCCCTCGGCCAGGTCAAAATCTGGCACCGAGCTTCTGCCGCATGGGGCAACGTCCCCTTCGACTGGCAGTGGCTTACCTGATGACCCAGGTGCGTTGTCGGTCAGCCCACTCTCTGCAACATTCTTGGTGCGACCGCACATCGCCCCGGGGTGAAGCGGCTTCGCGACCACCCGCGTCGCGGGCCCGTGCGGTGATGAACCCAGAGATGCCGCCACCAACGGCTGGCCTTGATCCCGCGAGTAAGGCCCGCGAGTGACCTCTGGGTCAACGACAAAGAGGTCAGCGGCGAGCTCCCCATTCAGGTGCCCGCGGACTGTCCACTTGCTGACACGGTGCGGACACCGCTCCACAGGAACTGCAGAAGCGGTTCCCGGACTTCGCCGGAAACCGCCTCTGACCTGCTATTTCACTTGGTAGCGGGGGCGGGATTTGAACCCGCGACCTCTGGGTTATGAGCCCAGCGAGCTACCGAACTGCTCCACCCCGCGTCGCGACGACGAGTCTACGGGCCTCACCCGGCGGGCTCAAATCGGGGCGTCGGCTACCGGAGCAGGTTGAGCGCGCGCGCGACCTCGGCGCGGGCCTGGTGGTTGAGCTTCACCCACAATGCCCCGCGGCCCTGCTGGTACGCCTGGTCGGCGGCGGCGAAGTCCCGTTGGGCCTTCTGCAGGAGCGCGCGGGCCTTCGCCCGAGCCCCCTTCCCGGGCTGCTGGTTGCCGCCGCCCGGGTGGTTCTTGGGCGGCGGTGAGCCGCCGACCATGTCGGTGATCGCGTTGACGAGCGTGTCGCCGATCCCGACCTGGCTGCCGAAGGCCACCATCACGTAGCGCAGTGTGAGTGACGACGCCGAGTCGCTCACCAGGCGGGTCGCGTACACGGGTACGACGTACATCACCTGCGAGCCCAACGGTACGGCGATCACGTTGCCGTACTGCGGCGTGGCGTCACCGAGCTTGAACTGCTGGGTCTTCCGCGTGATCCGGGGATCGGAGATCAGGTTGCTGAACGCCTGACCCGGCCCCGGGACGTTCTGGTTGTGGGGTTGCTCGACCAGGATCTTGCCGTAGTCGGGCGAGGTGGCGTCGGAGTCGGCGGAGACGAAGCCGACGAGGTTGGCCTTGCCGCGGGGCACGAAGTTGGAGGTCAGCGACCAGGTCTGCTGACCGGTGTCCGGGTCCGTGGTGAACATCCGCACCGGCGTCTGGAACTTGTCCGTCACGTTTGGCCGCGGGTCGAGCGACACCTGCCACTGGTTGTTGGCCTGGTAGAAGTCGTTGGCGTCGGTGACGTGGTACTTCTGGAACTGGTAGCGCTGGACCTTGAACAGCTCCTCGGGGTAGCGCAGGTGCGCCATCAGGTCCGCCGGGATCTGGTCGCGGCCCTCGACCGTGCCCGGGAAGGCGCTGCGCCAGGCCTTCAGGATCGGGTCGGAGTCGTCCCAGGCGTAGAGGGTGACCTTGCCGGTGTAGGCGTCCACGGTCGCCTTGACCGCGTTGCGCATGTAGTTGATCTGGTCGGTCGGCAGGGTGTGGACCCCCGACGGCTGGCTCACCGAGTCGGTGGTCATCGTCGCGAAGGAGTCGCGCTGTGCCTGCGGGTAGTGGTCGGTGGTGGTGTAGCCGTCCACGATCCACTCGATGTGCCCGTCCACGACCGCGGGATACACGTCGCTGTCGAGGGTCAGCCACGGCGCGACCTTCTCGACCCGGGTGAGCGGGTCGCGGTAGTAGAGGACCTGGCTGGCCGGGCCGATCCGCGACGAGAGCACGAAGTTGGAGTCGCCGAACTTGACGGCGTACATCAGCCTGCGGAAGAAGGAGCCGACCGCGACACCGCCCCCGCCGTCGTAGGTCGTGGTGGTCTTCGTGCCGTTCGCGGTCAGGTCGAGCTCCGCCGGTGGTGAGCTCGAGGTGCGACCGACGATGGAGTAGTCCGGGCTCCCCTGGCCGAAGTAGATCCTGTTCTCGAACGGCCCCGTCGACTGCTGCAGCGCCTTCTGATGCGGGTCCTGGCCCTGCGCCCACTCCACCTGACCGCTCTCGACCGCGTCGTCCGGACCGCGCTGGTTGCCGAAGGCCGCGATGATGCCGTCCCCGTGGGTGTAGACGGTGTGCAGGTTGGACCAGCTCTGCTGACTGGTCGGGATGCCCGACTGGGAGAGCTCGCGGACACCGAGCACGAGCGCCCGGTCGATGCCGTCGATCGGGTAGTGGTCGACGTCGAGGACCGGCTCCACCGAGTAGTACGACGCCACCTGCTGCGACTGCTCGAAGGCCCGTGAGATCAGCTCGGGGTCGACCACCGGCACCGAGGTCGTCTGGTCGATGAGGTCCTGGACCGAGGCCGCGGTCGCCTGCGTGGCCGGCGCCGTCTCGGTCTGGATCACACCGAGGTCGTACGCCGCGCGCGTGGCGGCGATGTTCGCCGCGATGTACGGCGCCTCCTTGTTGGGCTGCGACGGGTCGACCTGGAAGTGCTGGACGAAGGCCGGCCAGATCAGACCCAGCAGGATCGAGGTGCCGACCAGCAGCGAGACCCCGACACCCGGGAGCAGCCAGTTGCGCCGCCACACGTTGACGAAGAAGAGCACGGCGCAGATCAGCGCGACGCCGACCAGGATGTTGCGGGCCGGCAGGACGGCGTGCTGGTCGGTGTAGCCCATCCCGGTGACCAGCTTGCCGGAGCCGGTGACGAGGTCGTAGCGGTCGAGCCAGTAGCCGAACGCCTTGGCCAGCAGCGCGAGCCCGATCAGCACCGACAGCTGGACCGTCGCCGTCGTCGACATCCGCTCGGCGCTGGCCTGCAGCCGGATGCCGCCGTACAGGTAGTGGACCACGACCGCGCTGAGGGCGGCCAGCACGAGCACCGCGATCACGAAGCCGACCAGGAAGTGCAGCCACGGCAGCGTGAAGACGTAGAAGCCGACGTCCTTGTGGAAGTAGACGTCGGAGGTGTGGAAGGGCTCGCGGTTGGCCCACAGCAGGAAGACGCGCCACTTGCCGTTGGCCGCGACCCCGCCGAAGAGGCCGATCACCGACGCGGTGGAGACCACGAGGAGCACGCGGATGGGCGCGACCGCGTCGCGGTAGCGGTCGAGGCCGGTCTGCTCCGGCGAGTCGGGACGGTGGAAGGGCCGCGCGCGGTAGGCGACGACCATGTTGGCCGCGACCGTGCCGCCCATCAGCAGCCCGAAGCCGAGGAAGAGGCCGACCCGGGTCCACAGCATGGTGTCGAAGACACCGGAGTAGCCGACGGAGGAGTACCACAGCCGGTCGGTGTACAGCGACGCGAACATCGTGACCAGGAAGAACGCCGCGATCACGGCGACGACGACGATCAGGAGGACCCGCGCCCGGCGGGACCGGCGGGGCGCGAAGTCGTCGTACTCCTGCTCGAGCGGGTCACTCATGGCGGCCTCCGTCCTCGAGCGTCGCCCGCACGAGCGCGACGAGCTCGGGCACCAGCGCCTCGCCCATGATCACCGAGGCGTCCTCGTCGTGGGACCGGAGCCGCAACGCACAGTACGACGCGCCGGTGCGGGTGGCGGCGGCGACGATCCTGACCTCCTGGCGCTCGGGGTGCTCCGAGGCGAACGCGGTGGCCTGCTCCGGCTCGTCGGGCAGCTGGGCCTCGACCTCGGGCGGGAGCACGAACCGCTCCACCATCGCCGCACACCCGTGCACGGTCTCCGGCCAGGCGATCGTGGCGAGCTGGTCCTCGAGCGGCCGGCCGGCGGCCAGGCCCTCCTGCTCCACCGGGGTGAGCGCAGAGTCGCCGAGGCTGTCCGCGAGCTGGGGCTCGCGGACCAGCAGCTGCGAGGTCTCGACCAGCGCGAAGAGCCGCGCCGGCTGGTCCCATCCGGCCTCGGCCGCATGCCGCTCGATCTCCACCACGGCCGCGGCCAGGCCCTCGTCGGTCATGACGCCTCGCAGGACGGGAGCTTGGCGTTGTGGTCGGCCGACCAGGCCTTCACCTCGGAGATCGCCTGCGCGAGGCTGGCCGTCTTCACCAGTCGCATCGACCCGTTGTCGCCACCGAGGGCGTCGCTGCAGTTGGCCGGCGGCACCAGGAAGAGCTGCGCGCCGTCCTGCCTCGCGCCGGCGATCTTCTGCTGGATCCCGCCGATCTCACCGACCGTGCCGTCCGCGGCGATCGTGCCGGTGCCGGCCACGACCTGACCACCGGTCAGCGAGCCCGGCGTCAGGAGGTCGTAGATCGACAACGCGAACATCAGGCCGGCGCTCGGCCCGCCGATGTTGTCGGAGATGTTCACCGACACCTTGAACGGGAACGTGTAGCCGATCTGCAGCTGGACGCCGACCAGCCGGTGACCGTCGACGGTGGTGGGCGTGAGCCGGACCTCGACCCGCCGGCCGTTGCGCTCGACCACCACCGGCACCGACCCGCCCACCGGGACAGCCGCGATGAGCTTGCCGACGTCGGTGTGCTGCGTGACCCGCGTGGTGCCGATGCGCCGGAGGATGTCGCGCACCTCGAGCTTGCCGTCGGCCGGCATCCGAGGGGTGACGCTGACGATCTCGATCGCCGGGTGCAGGTGGTAGCCCAGCTGCTTGAGGGCCGCCGCCACCGCGGAGTCCTGCGAGGTCACCATCTCGACCTGGCCCTCCTGGGTGTCCTGCTGCTGGTTGCCCGTGGAGCCGTAGACGGCCGAGAACGGGTAGACGCCGTCGTCCTTGGAGAACCACGTGCGCATCAGGGTGAAGAGGTCGAGCTTGGAGTTGCGCTCGGTCACCGACACCGTCGTCATCCGCAGCTGCCCGGTGTCGCGGTAGGTCCGGTGCCCCTGCACGTCGACGATCGGGTGCTTGCCGTTGTCGCCGAGGACGTTGATGGTGAGGCCCGGGGCGTAGGTGACGTAGGGCAGCGGCGTGACCGCGGTGTACACCCCGAGGGCGACGAACAGCGGCACGGCCAGCAGAGCGGCCCAGGTGCGCTGCGTCATGCGGGCAAGCCTCTCACCCCGCCGAAGTCAGGACGCGCGACGGGTGTCGCCGGCGGACCGGTGGGACGGGCGTACGGCGATCCCGCTGCCGCGCTCCTGCGGGCGCTCGCGCCCGGGTGAGGACCGGCGCGGAGCGCGGGTGGACCGGGTCATGGCGTCGCCGAGCCGTCGTACGGCGACCTCGCGGTCGACGTGACCGCGGCCCGCGCGCCCGAGCCAGGAGACCCAGAGCATCGCCAGCACGGTCGCCACGACCGGCGGGGCCAGCCACCACAGGATCTGCACCGGGCCAGCGTAGGCACCGAGGAGCCCCCCGTCGGCGAGGCGCGCCCTCGTGCGCGGCGCGGCGTCAGGGGGTGCCGACCCACTCCTCGGAGCCGTCGGCGAACAGCTGGTGCTTCCAGATCGGCACCTCGGCCTTGAGCGTGTCGATCAGCGCCCGCGAGGCCGCGAAGGCCTCGCCGCGGTGGGTGGAGGTCGTCGCGACCACCACCGCGATGTCACCGACCTCCAGCCGGCCGACGCGATGGACCGCGGCGACGCCGCGCACGTCGTACTGCTCGGCGACGGACGCGCACACGCGGCGCAGGGCGTCGAGGGCACTCGGGTGGGCGGAGTACTCCAGGCCGCTCACGCCGTGGCCGTGGTCGTGGTCGCGGACGCGGCCGACGAAGAGCGTCAACCCGCCGGACGCCTCGTCGTCGAGCACGGCGAGCACCTCCGCCACGTCGAGCGGCGTCTCGCGGAGGTCGACGAGCCGGAGGGCGCTCGGTGCCGGGCCGGTCACGTCTGCGGGCACGTCTGCGGGCACGCAGCGACCCTAGGCCATGCCGCAGCCGACTGCGCAGCCTCGTCCGCGGTGAGCGAACGCCCGGGAACGGCGACCGCGCAGCGCGTACCGTGGAGACATGACCAACGAACCGCCACCGGAGGACCCGGACGGGGCCAACCCCTTCCGCGGGACGCCGTTCGAGCAGTTCTTCGGCGGCACCCCCGACCTCGGCCAGCTGTTCAGCCAGCTCCAGGCGATGATGCAGCCGTACGACGGGCCGCTCAACTGGGACGTCGCCGTCGACACGGCCCGCAAGACGGTGGCCCAGCAACCCGACCCGACGCCGTCGCAGAAGCAGCGCGACGAGGTGGCCGACGCCGTACGCCTCGCCGACCACTGGCTCGACGAGACCACTCAGTTCCCCTCCGGCGTGACCTCGACCGCCGCGTGGAGCCGGGCGGAGTGGGTCGTCGGCACCACCGACGTGTGGAAGGTGCTGGTCGAGCCCATCGCCGCCTCGTCGGTCGGCGCGCTCGGCAACGCCCTCCCGGCCGAGGCCGCCTCGATGGGTGGCCCGATCCTGGCGATGCTCGGCAAGGCCATCGGCGCGATGCTCGCCTCGCAGGTCGGCTCGGGGGTCGGTGCCCTCGCCGGCGAGGTGCTCACCGCGTCCGACATCGGGCTGCCGCTCGGAGCGCCCGGCAAGGCCGCGCTCGTCCCGGCCAACGTCGCGCACTTCGCCGCGGGGCTCGACGTACCCGAGAGCGACGTGCTGCTCTACCTCGCCCTGCGCGAGGCCGCCCACCAGCGGCTGTTCGCCGGCGTGCCGTGGCTGCGCGACCACCTGATCGGCGCGGTCACCGACTACGCCAAGGGCATCGAGATCAACACCAGCAGCATCCAGGAGACCATCGAGGAGCGGCTCCACGGCGTCGACCCGACCAACCCCGAGGCCATGCAGGAGCTCATGGAGGGCGGGCTGTTCGACATCCCGCGCTCGCCCCAACAGGAGTCGGCGCTGCGGCGGCTCGAGATCGCGCTGGCGCTGGTCGAGGGCTGGGTCGACGAGGTCGTCGGCCAGGCCACCGCCGAGCGGATGCCGTCCGCAGCCAAGCTCCAGGAGGCCGTACGCCGCCGCCGGGCCGCGGGTGGTCCCGCCGAGGAGACCTTCGCCTCGCTGGTCGGCCTCGAGCTCCGTCCCCGTCGCCTGCGCGACGCGTCCACCCTGTGGGGGTCGCTGCGCACCCGGCAGGGCGCCGAGGCGCGCGACGGCGTCTGGATGAGCCCCCACCTGCTGCCCACCGACGCCGACCTCGATGACCCGCTGGGCTTCCGCGAGGGCTCCGAGGCACCGACGCAGCTCAGTGACTCCGACTTCGACGCCGAGCTGCGTCACCTGCTCGACGGCGGCGTGGGCGGCACCGCCGACGGACCCTCCGAGGAGTGACCCCGCACGCCTCGGCGCTGTCCGCGCTGCGCGCGTGGTCGCCACCCTCGCCGGACCAGGCATCCCTGCGCGACGCGTTCGTGCGGCACCTCGCCGACCACCCGGACGGCCTGCAGCGCTCCTGCTTCCCCGACCATCTGACCGCGGGCACGATCGTGCTCTCCTCCGACCTCGACGGCGTACTCCTCAACCTGCACCGCAAGGCGCGGCGCTGGTTCGCCTTCGGCGGCCACCACGAGCCCGGTGACGCCTCGCTCGCGGCCACCGCCCTCCGCGAGGCCCGGGAGGAGTCGGGGCTGGATGACCTGCGCTTCGACCCCGTGCCGGTGCATCTGGACCGTCACGCCGTCGACTTCTGCGACTCGCGGGGCACTGTGCACCACCTCGACGTGAGGTACGTCGCGGTCGCCCCGGTGGGTGGCGGGGCCCGGGTGAGCGACGAGTCGCTCGACGTGCGCTGGTGGCCGGTGGACGCGCTGCCGACCCTCGAGCAGGAGATGCACGAGCTGATCGCCCTCGCGCGCCGGCGACTTCAGTCGTCGGCGCCCTCGAGCCGCGCGCCCGCCGAGTAGCCGTCGAGCCAGGCCTTGGCCCGGTCGGCCTGGGGATAGCGGTCGACCCAGGACCAGAACGCCGCGTTGTGGGCGGGCTCGATCAGGTGGGCGAGCTCGTGCACGAGCACGTAGTCGACCACCCAGGCGGGCATGCCCTGCATCCGCCGCGACAGCCGGATCGTGCGGTCGGCGGGGGTGCAGGAGCCCCAGCGTGAGCGTTGGTTGTCGACCCAGCGGACCGACAGCGGCTCCGGCCGGCCGTCGAGCCAGGCGCGACCGAGCGCCCCTGCCCGCCGCATCAGGTCGTCGTCGCTGGGACGCCGGCGCGCCTCGGCACGCTCCACCCGCGCCACCATCGTCTCGACCCACTCCGCCTCCTGGGCTCGGCTCAGGCTGGCGGGCATCAGGATCACGATGCGCTCGCCCTCGCGGTAGGCCGAGACGGTGCGCCGGCGGCGACGAGAGCGACGGACCTCCACCTGGGGCTGCGTCGTCGACATGCCGGACACGCTAGCCCCGGGCGCCGACCACCCGACCGCGCCGTGCCGGTGGTGAGGTCACGACGCCTTGTCGGCCCAGGCGAGCAGCCGCTCGCGCGGCCACGTGTTGACGATCCGGTCGGGCTCGATGCCGGCCGCCTCGGCCCGCTCGCAGCCGTAGTCGAGGAAGTCGAGCTGGCCCGGAGCGTGGCTGTCGGAGTCGATCGCGAAGCGGCAGCCGAGGTCGCGGGCGAGCTCGAGCAGCGACGTCGGCGGGTCGCGCCGCTCGGGGCGGGAGTTGATCTCGACCGCGACGTCGTGCTCGACGCAGGCCTCGAACACCACTTGCGCGTCGAACTCGCTGCTGGGCCGGGTGCCGCGGTTGCCCATCACCATGCGGCCCGTGCAGTGCCCCAGGACGTTGGTGAAGGGGTTGCGGACGGCGCCGAGCATGCGCTGCGTCATCCCCGCGGAGTCCTGGCGGAGCTTGGAGTGCACGCTGGCGACCCGCAGGTCGAGGCGGGCCAACAGCTCCTCGGTCTGGTCGAGGCCGCCGTCGTCGAGGATGTCGACCTCGATGCCCTTGAGCAGGGTGAAGCCGCCGCCGGCCAGGTGCTCGTTGACGGCGTCGACCACGCCGAGCTGCTTGAGCAGCCGGGCCGGGCTGAGGCCGTTGGCGACCGTGAGCCGGGGCGAGTGGTCGGTCAGCACCAGGTACTCGTGGCCCAGCTCCATGGCGGTGAACGCCATCTCCTCGATCGGCGAGCCGCCGTCGGACCAGTCGGAGTGCGAGTGCAGGTCACCCCGGAGCGCGGCACGCAGGTCGCGGCCACCCGCGGTGAGCGGCCCGGCGTACTCGCGCTCGAGGCGGGCGAGCCGCTCGGGCACCTCGCCGCGCACGGCGGCCTCGACCACCGCGGCGGTGCTCGGGCCGATGC
>JBAUWD010000353.1:0-10443 GCA_049583575.1 Nocardioides sp. | reverse complement strand
CATCGCGCGGCCGGTCCTCTACGTCTCGCCCACCGGCGACGACGGCGCGACCGGCACCCGGCAGGCGCCGTTGCAGACCCCCCAGGTGGCCGTCGACCGGATCGGCCGGGGCGGCATCGTCCGGCTCCTGCCCGGCACGTACCACCGCCAGCGCATCCTGATCCGCGGGCGCCACGACCTGACGGTCACGGCCACCGAGCCGGGCCGGGCCGTCCTGGACGAGTCCGGGCTGGTCCCGCCCGACGGCGACTCGGGCGTGGTCCAGGTCGAGGACAGCAGCGGCGTCACCGTGCGGGGCCTCGACATCCGCGACTACCGGACCCGCTCGATGGCCAAGGTGCCGGTCGGCATCTATCTCACCGGGCACGGCTCGCGGATCACCGTGGCGCACAACCACGTGCACCATCTCGGGAACGACAACGGCACGCTCGGCAGCTTCGACATCAACGCGCACGGGATCGCGGCGTACGGGCGCAGCCCGCGGCACCCGATCACGCGCCTGCGGATCCACGACAACGAGGTCGACCACCTGAAGCTCGGTGCCAGCGAGAGCGTCGTGGTCAACGGCAACGTCACCCGCTGGCGGATCACCGGCAACCACATCCACGACAACAACAACATCGGCATCGACGCCATCGGGTGGGAGGGCACGGTGCCGGGCCGGCACCGCTACACCACCGTCGACCGGGCCCGGCGGGGCGTGATCGCCGGCAACACGGTCAGCCGGATCATCAGCAAGGGCAACCCGGCGTACTGGGAGGGCGACGGCTGGTGCAACTGTGCCGACGGCATCTACGTCGACGGAGCCGGCCACCTCGACGTGCGCGACAACGTCGTACGCTCCAGCGACATCGGCATCGAGGTCGGCGCGGAGAACCCGCACGGCTACGCGAACGCCGTCCGCGTGCGCCGCAACCACGTGAGCGGGAGCCGGTACGTCGGGCTCGCACTCGGTGGCTACAACCCGCACCGCGGCGAGGTGTACGACGTGCAGGTCACCCGCAACCACTTCCGCGACGACAACAACCTGCACGACGGCTCGCCCGAGCTGCTGCTGCAGTTCAAGCTGCACGAGACCGCGATCACCCGCAACACGGTCGTGGCCACGAACCGGTCGGCCCCGCTGCTGCTCCAGCGCGTCCGGCTCGTCGGTGGCAGGCGGCTCAACGCGCACGTACGGCTGGACCGCAACCGGTACGCCGCTCCGGTGCGCGCGAGCCGGGCGACCTTCATCTGGCTCGGTCGCCTGCTGACCGGATTCGCGTCGTACGTCAGGACCAGCCACCAGGACGCGCACAGCAGCTATCACCCCGCCGGCTGAACCGACGCACGCACGCCCGTGACCGGCGTCGGTCACGGGCGTGGTGGTGCGTGTGGCAGGTGAAGGATTCGAACCTTCGAAGCTTTCGCGACGGATTTACAGTCCGCTCCCATTGGCCGCTCGGGCAACCTGCCGTGCCGTCGAGCACCCGCGTTTGGCGGGGCGACAGCAAGTCGGAAGAATAGCAAGGCAGCACGGGAGACCCGAAACCGCCAGGAGGCATCCAGACATGGCCGACAGCTCGTTCGACATCGTGAGCAAGATCGACCGCCAGGAGGTCGACAACGCGCTGGGCCAGGCGGCCCGCGAGGTGGCGACGCGCTTCGACTTCAAGGGCACCGGCGCGTCCATCGAGTGGCAGGGAGACCACGCCATCGAGATCACCGCGTCGGCCGACGACCGTGCGAACGCGGTGCTCGACGTGTTCAAGGACAAGCTGGTCAAGCGCCAGCAGAGCCTGAAGATCCTCGACGCCGGCGAGCCGCGGCAGTCGGGCCAGGTCTCCAAGATCTCGATCACCCTCAAGGAGGGGATCACGTCGGAGAACGCGAAGAGGATCTCGAAGCTGATCCGCGACGAGGGCCCCAAGGGCGTCAAGGCCCAGATCCAGGGTGACGAGCTCCGGGTGTCCAGCAAGAAGCGCGACGACCTCCAGGCCGTGCAGTCGCTCGTGCGCGGCCAGGACTACGACTTCGCGGTGCAGTTCACCAACTACCGCTGAACGGCGGCGTATGCCCAGGTCAGAGGGGGTCAGCCGTCGCCAGTCCGCACAGCGTCCGCAGTCTTCTGCGTTTGCTTCCCCCATCAGGCCCTCGGGGTCGCACAAGATGGAGCGCCGTTCGCGGGTGCGTGGCGGCCTCTTGGTGCAGCAGGCGCTCGAGCTCCGCCTTCTCCGGGGCGTGGAAGAGGCTGTCCGCAGGACGTGTGGCCCGGTCCTCGGTCATCCCGACGGGGCTGTCGCGACGGAATCCGTGAGCCGCGATCGACGGATGGAGTGCCAGGGCCGTCACCGCCCTGTGGACTGGCGCGCGACTCTTCCCCAAGCCGTCAGAGGTCGTTGCCGGCGTAGGACTGGTTGAAGCTCTTGTTGGCCAGCGGGAAGTCGGGAACGATCGTGTCCGCGAGGGCCACCGGCAGGGCCGGCCAGTTGAAGAACGACGGATCGACCACCTTCACGCGGCTCAGGACACCGTTCGCGCCGAGCTCGACCCGGTGGGCGATGGTGCCGCGCCAGCCCTCCACCAGGCCCAGTCCGCTGCCGCCCCGGTCGACGTCGGCGGCGATGCCCGTTCCCTCGTGGCCCTCGAGCCTGCGTACGAGGTCGGTCAGCACGGCGGCCGAGACGGCGAGCTCGCGCATCCGGACACGGTAGCGGGCGAGCACGTCACCACCGGACTCGACAACGACGGAGAACCGCTCGCCCAGGTCGGTGAAGGGGTGGTCGCGCCGCGCGTCCACGTCCAGTCCCGATCCGCGGGCGACGTAGCCCAGCGTGCCGAGTCCCCGGGCCTCGTCGGGCCCGAGGATGGCGGTGCCGGTGAACCGGTCACGCACCGTGGAGTTCGCCAGTGTGAGGTCGGCGAGCTCGGCGGCCTCGCCGGCGACGGAGGCCACCAGGTCGAGATCCGGGAGAGCCAGCACGTGGGCGCCGCCCACGGTGATGCCACCGCGCAGCAGCCGGTGTCCGGTGGTCTGCTTGTTCAGCCGCAGTAGCGACTCACGGAGCCGCATTGCGTGGACGTTGATGATGGAGTAGCCAACGTCGTTGGCAAGGGCGCCGAGATCCGCGACATGGTTGTGCATCCGCTCGAGCTCGAGCAGAGCCGCTCGTAGCACGAGGTCGGTGTCGGCGACCTCGAGGCCCAGTGCGGACTCGACGGCCATGACATAGGCGAGTGTGTGCCCGACCGCGGTGTCTCCGCTGATCCGCTCGGCGAGCTCGATGCCGTCGGCGGGCCGGCGTCCCTCGAACAGCTTCTCGATGCCGCGGTGGACGAACCACAGCCGAGCCTTCATCCGCAGGATGGTCTCCCCCACGACGGAGAACCGGAAGTGCCCGGGCTCGATCAGACCGGCGTGTACCGGTCCGACGGGGATCTCGTACACGCCCTCACCGGCCACCTCCAGGAACGGGAACGATCCGATGTCCGGGTCGAACGACGGCTCGGAGTCCGCGTTGCGCAGCATCGGGTACCAGCCACGCGGCCAGTGGCCGTGCCGCACGAGCCGCGCCTGCAGAGGGTGGCCGGTGGGCGTGACGCCGTACAGGTCGCGGATCTCCCGCTCGAACCGACCGATGCCGTAGTCGACCGCGGCCAGGCTGGGGATCGCCGGCTGCTCCTTCCCCGTGCGGAGCACCAGCTCGCATCTGTCGCCGTCGCGGTCGCGCACCAGCACGTAGACCACCCGGAAGCAGTCGTCGTCCTCGTGGCCGGCGAGCAGGGCGACGCGGTAGCCGTCGCTCAACCGCCTCTCGACCTCCACGGCCAGCGTGGCCGTGGTGACGTCGTACGCCGTGGTCATCCCGGCGACCCCAGCGCGGCGGCCGCCCGGGTGAGCAACGTCGCGAACGGTCCGGCCGCGAACCCGATCACACCGGTCACCCCGAGCGCCAGGACGAGCGGCAGCCGTGGACCGTACGCCGTCCGGTCGACCACCTCGGGCACCGGAGCGGCACCGGAACCGAACACCATGTCCGACAGGTGCCGAGACAGCCCGGCGAAGATCACCAGCACGAGCAGGACGGCGACGGACATCACCCAGCCCATCCCGCGCTGCACGCCGGCCACGATGATCGCCACCTCGGAGAAGAACAGGCTGAAGGGCGGGAGTCCGAGCAGGGCGACCATGCCGCACAGGAAGGGGACCGCCACACCGGGACGCCTGCGCAGCAGGGTGCGGATCTCGGAGATGGAGGTGGTGCCCTCTGCGACCAGGATCCGGCCGGACACGACGAACGTGCTCGACTTGGCAAGACCGTGACCGAGGACGTGCAGGAGCGCCGCACCGATGGCCAGCGGGCTTCCGATCGCGGCAGCGAGCGCGAGCAGGCCCATGTGCTCGATGCTCGAGTAGGCCAGCATCCGCTTGAGGTCGCGTTGTCGGAGCACGAGTGCTCCGGCCACGGCGAGGGAGAGCAGGCCGGCAGCGATCAGCAGGCCGCGCATCAGGCCGAGCCCGATCACCGGCCGCGCGACCGCCTGGACGCGCAGGATCGCGTAGAACGCGACCGAGAGCAGGACGCCCGACATCAGGCCCGACACCGGTGCGGGCGCCTGGCTGTGCGCGTCGGGGAGCCAGCTGTGCATCGGTGCGAGTCCCGCCTTGGTGGCGAACCCCAGGATCGCGAGCGCGGCCGCCACCTTCACCAGGGACGGGTCGAGAGCCGGTGGATGCGAGTGGAGGGTGCTCCAGGACAGCGTCGCGTCGCCGGCGGCACGGGTGGCGGCGTACAGCAGCACGATGCCGAGGAAGGCGATCGCCACGCCGACCGATGCGAGGACGACGTACTTCCAGGCCGCCTCGAGCGAACGACGCGTGCGGTGGTGCCCGACCAGGAACGCGGTCGCGATCGTGGTCGCCTCGACCGCGACCCACAGCACGCCCACGTTGTCCGCGAGGACTGCCAGCGACATCGCGCCCAGGAACAGCACGATCAGGACCGCGTACTGCCGACCTGGGTCGGTCGCCGGTTCACGGTCCAGCCCGCCCCAGGTGGCGGTGAGCCCCACCGAGCCGACCACGATCAGCATGAACGAGGAGAGTGCGTCGGCTCTCAGCTGACCGTCCAGGGCCGTCACGGTCCGGTCGGCCAGCACCACGACCGCGAGCGCCACACCGCACGACAGGACCACAGCCGCCGCGACGACACCCGCGTGGCGACGCAGCGCACGCCCCCGACCGGAGGCGACGAGGAGCGCGAGCAGAAGCGCGCTCACGAGGGGAAGCTCCAGCAGGAGGCCCATCAGTCCCTCAGCTCGGTCAGGTCGGCGAGGTCGGCGTCGCCGTACTCCGTGCGGATCCGGCCGGTCAGCACCTGCAGGATCAGGACCACGAGCAGGACGTCAAGAGACACCCCGAGCTCGACGACCAGCGGCACCCCTCCGGCGGTGAGGAACGCGACCGTGGCGACCCCGTTGTCGAGCACGAGGAACCCGATCAGCTGGGAGACCGCGTGCCGCCGGGTGGCGAGAACGAGGAAGCCGAACAGAACCAGCGCGACACCGACCGGAACCGCCGCGACGGCCGGGCCGGACCCGAGGGCCACGAGCGGCCTGCTCACCAAGAAGGCGAGCATGGTCAGCAGCGACAGCGCGATCAGAGCCGTGGTCGTGTTGATCAGGGGCGTCTCTTCGCGGGGCAGGCCGTCGGACGCGACGGCTCGCAGCAGGACGCCGGGCAGCACCAGCGCCTTGAGCAGCAGGACGAGGGCCGAGACGGCCACCAACTCGGTGCTGGTCTCGTGCACACCGAGCACCGTCACCAGGGCCGCGAGCGCGAGACCCTGGAGTGCGAGCAGCCGGATCTGCGCGGTCAGCGAGCGCCGCCAGACGATGAGCACCGACGTCAACAGCAGGACGCCGGCGAACAGGCCGACGAGCTGCGAGTAGGTCGAGGTGGACATCGCGTCACACCTGCACCACGAGGTACGACGCGGTGACCGCGAGGAAGGCGAGGACGAAGGAGCCCGCGAGCAGCTCCGGGACCCGGAACAGCCGTACCTTCGCCAAGGACACCTCGACCGCAGCGAGCAGTGCTCCCACGACCGCGAGCTTGACCGTGAGGGCTGCGGAAGCCATGAGGAGGGCCGCCGGCGAGACATGCGTGGCGGTTCCCCAGGGCACCAGCAGGCTGCTGAGCAACCCGAGGAGCGCGCCGAGTCGCAGCCAGGACCCCAGCTCGAGCCACGCGAGGTCCCGCCCCGAGCTCTCGAGCACCATCGCCTCGTGCACCATCGTCAGCTCCAGATGTGTGGCGGGGTTGTCCACGGGCAGCCGGCCGGTCTCGGCCACCACCGCGACGGTGAGCGCGAGCAGGGCGAGCAGGCTCGCCGGAGCGGCGATGCGGGCCGGATCATGGAGCCTGGCCTCGACGATCCGGGACAGCACCGAGGAGCCGACCGGGATCGACAGCGCGTAGACCGAGACCAGGACCGTGGGCTCGACGAGCGCGGCGATGGTCATGTGTCGGCTCGAGCCCATCCCACCGAAGGCGGTGCCGGCGTCCAGGCCGACCAGCGCGACGGCGATCGTGCCCAGGAGCAACACCGAGACGACCACGAACAGGTCGTCGGGCACACGGGTGAAGGTGACCGTGCCGAGCAGCGGCATCAGGGCGCACACGAGCACGCTCGACACCAGGAGCGCCACGGGTGCCGCCACCGACACCCAGCTCGTCCCGGCTGCCTGGAGCGGCTCCTTGGCCAGCAGCTTGCGCAGGTCGCGCCACGGCTGGCCGATGCCCGCCCCGACGCGGCCCTCGAGGCGGGCTCTCACCTGTCGCATCAGGCCGACGAGAAGCGGGGACAGCACGACCAGAACGACGATCTGGCAGGCCGAGAGGATGGCGGCGGAGGTGTTCACAGAGCCACCAGTACGAGCACAGCCACGAGGGCGAGGAAGGAGTAGCCGACGTAGCGGTGGATGCTGCCGTTCTGGAGCCGGCGAGCCGCCGTGCCGCAGCGGTCGACGACGGCCAGCAGTGGCCGGTAGACCCTGAGCTCGACGACGTCGTCGAGGTGCTGGTGGAACTGCACCCGCTCGACGAGGTACCTGGACTCGCTGATGTGGGTGATCTCGATGTCCCGCTCGGGTCGCAGCGCGTCGTCGAAGACCCGAGCGAGCGGCTCGGCGTACGACGTGGCCGTGTACTGCATCCGGGGGCTCACTCGCACCCCGCCGCCTCCCCACGCGAGCTCGACCCGACGCCGGGGCCGACGCCGGGCTGCGACGACGGAGAGCCCCAGAACGGGGACTGCGATCACCGCGGCGACCAGGGAGAGGGCGACGGGGTCGAGCGTCGCATCGACACCCGGCAGGTCGACACCGAACCAGCCGCCTGCGCCGACGCCGGAGACACCGGCCGCGCGGGCGGCGGCCTCGGCGACCAGGCCCGGCACGAGGCCGAGCAGGAGTACGACGCCGCCCGAGACGAGCATCGCAGCCTGCATGCTCCTCGTCCCCTCGTGCGCGTCCGTGGCCCCAGCCGACCGGGGCCGGGCGAGGAAGGCGATCCCGTAGGCCTTGACGAAGGTCATCAGTGCCAGGCCCGCGGTCAGGGCGACGACCGCGACCGCTACCGGCATCGCGACGGCGACCAGGCGGTCCTCCGGCCGCGCGCCGTGGATCAGCGACTGCAGCAGGGCCCATTCGGCCATGAACCCCGCGGTGACCGGGAGGGCCGCTGCGCCGAGGGCGCCGATCCCGAAGGCGGCGGAGGTGACCGGCATCCGGGCACCGAGTCCGCCCATCCGGTCCAGGTCGCGCTCGCCGGTGGCGTGCAGCACCGACCCGGCACCCAGGAAGAGGGTGGACTTGAACGCGGCGTGGCTGGCGACGAGCAGCAGGCAGGACGCGAGGGCCACGTCAGCGGGTCCGGGCACGCCGACCGACCGCAGCAGCAGCCCGGTACCCGCCGCCAGGAACATCAGCCCGACGTTCTCGGTCGTGGAGTAGGCGAGCAGTCTCTTCAGGTCGCTGGCCACCGAGGCCTGCAGGATCCCGTAGACGGCGGACACCGCGCCGAGCGCCAGCAGCAGCAGGCCCCACCAGCCCGGGCCGTCAGGGAGCAGTCTCAGGGAGACGAGGAGCACGCCGTACACGCCCAGCTTCACCATCGCCGCACTCATGATGGCCGAGACGTGGCTGGGTGCCACCGGATGAGCTCGGGGCAGCCACACGTGCAGCGGCACGATGCCCGCCTTGGTCGCGAACCCCAGCGCCAGCAACACGAACGCGACCGATGCCGACGGTGTGCCGGGGTCGATGGCGGCCATGGACGCGAACGACACGGAGCCGGCCGACGCGGCCAGCACCCCGAACCCGAGCAGGATGAGCATGAAGCTCAGGTGGGTCATGCTCGCGTACCACAACGCGGCGGAGCGGACCTCGGCGCGTCGGGCGTGCTCGCTGAGGACCAGCACCGTCGAGGACAGGGCCATCAGCTCCCACAGGAGCAGAAATGAGACTGCGTCGGTGGCCGCGGGCACCAGCTGCATCGCGCCCAGGAACACCGGCAGGGCGACCCAGCTGGCGCGAGTGCCCGTCCTGCCCACGTAGCCGATCGCGAAGACCGCGGCCACCGCGCCGACCCCCCCGGAGACGACCATGAAGAACCCGCCCAACGGGGTCGCCCCCAGACCGACCTGACCGAGGCCGAGCGAGGTCGGGATCTCGATGAAGCCACGATCCCCGTCCAGTGCGAGGGAACCGGTCACCACGCCCGCAGCGGCAAGCGCCACCGACCCGAGGGCCGCCGTCATCCCTCGCCTGGTCTCAGGGGCCAGCAGGGCTCCGAGAGTCGTCAGCGCGATGAGCAGTAGCTGTGCGTCCAGTCCAAGCTCGACCGCGGTCACCGGCCGGTCACCCGACGCAGTGCCTCGACGATCGCGGCCGGCTCGGGCGGGCAGCCCTCGACCTCGAAGTCGACGTCCACCGCGTCCGAGACGGCGCCGGTGACACCGTAGGCACCCGCGAACACCCCGCAGTTGCGGGCGCAGTCCCCGACCGCGAGGACGAGCCGTGGCCGCGGGGTCGCGTCCACGGTGCGCCGGAGCGGCTGGAGCATGTTGCGGGTGACGACCCCCGTGACCAGCACCACGTCCGCGTGCCGGGGTGAGGCGACCAGGCGTGCCCCGTACCGCTCGGCGTCGTACACCGGGCCGAACGCAGACCCGACCTCGATCTCGCACGCGTTGCAGGAGCCGGCGTCGACGTGCCTGACCTGGACACTCCCGGCGAGCGCGTCGGGGAGTCCTGGAGCCGTCGGCGGGGCTTCAGGAGCCGGCTCGGCCACCCGCCCTGCGCTCCGGATCAGCCGAGCCAGACGAGCCAGACTCACCGGGCGCCTGGATCCGGTTGCAGCTGCTCTCGCAGGTCCTCCTGCTCCGCGAGCAATCGCAACAGGATCTGACGGGCCACCACCAGCAGATCGCGGATCTCGGGAACGGCGATCGAGTACACGACCGCGGCCCCGTCCCGACGCTGGCGGATCAGACGAGCGCGCCGGAGCACCCCCAGCTGCTGGGAGAGGTTGCTCGGCTCGATCTCGATCTCCGAAAGGAGCTCGTGCACGGCGTAGTCCCGCTCGCTCAGCAGCTCCAGCACCCGGATCCGCGCGGGATGGCCGAGAGTGCGCAAGAACTCGGCCTTGACCTGGTACAGCGGTGCGCCGCCCATCAGGCGGGACGGAGTCTCGTCATTGCGCAATCTTCGCACATGAAGATGTCATGAATCGTTCCAGTCCAGATTCCCCATCGAGGGCGCGAGGTCGAGACGCCGCCCCAGCCACCGAGCTTCTGGACCGGCGGTGTCCGGACTCGACTGTCACCAGCCGTCCACGCTGGCTCGATTCACCAACTACGGCTGATCCGAGGCCGGACCACCGGAGTGCCCGCGGCGCCGCTCGCGACGCACGCAGGCCGCGATCCGAGTACCGTCGACGGTATGCCCCCCTCCTCGCCCGTCATCAGCAGCTCCCAGCCGGCTTCCGAGGAGGAGTGGCGGGAGGCCTCCGAGGTGGGCAGCGAGGAGTCTCGTGCGGCCTGGGCGGAGGCGGCCCGGCCGATCCTGATCGACGTCGCGCACCACTACCACGCCGTCATCACCTACAAGGAGCTGGCCGCGGAGGTCCAACGGGTGAGCGGGATCCGGACCAAGCAGATGGCGCACTACTGGATCGGAGACGTGCTCGGGCGCGTGTCCCGGGACTCGACGACCCGCGAGGAGCCCCTGCTCTCGTCTCTGTGTGTGAACGCCGAGGGCAGCGTCGGCGACGGGTACGCCGCTGCGGTCACCGCCGCGGACGGCGAGGCGCCCGGCGACGGCGACGACCACGCAGCCCAGCAGAGACTGGCCTGCTACCGCTTCTTCGAGGCGGCCGACCTCCCGGCCGCGGGCGGGTCT
>JBAUWD010000352.1:0-5497 GCA_049583575.1 Nocardioides sp. | reverse complement strand
GTCGAGCGGCCCGGCTTCGCCGAGTCGCTCGGTCCTCGCTCACGGTCCTCGCTCAAGCCAGCGACGCGAGCCACGCCTCGTGGAGGTCGGAGAACTCGCCGTCGCCGCCCGCGATCAGGTCGGCCGGCGATCCGTCCTCGATGATCCGGCCGTGCTCGAGCACGAGCACCCGGTCGGCGATCTCCACCGTCGAGAGCCGGTGGGCGATGATCACCGCGGTGCGGCCCGACAGGATCGTGCGCAGCGCGCGCTGCACCAGCCGCTCGGAGGGTACGTCGAGCGAGGACGTGGCCTCGTCGAGGATCAGCACCGCCGGGTCGGCCAGGAAGGCGCGGGAGAAGGCGATCAGCTGCCGCTGGCCGGCGCTGAGCAGGCCGCCGCGGTTGGAGACCTGGGTGTCGTAGCCCTCGGGCAGCGCGGCGATGAAGCCGTGGGCACCGATCGCGCGGGTCGCCTCCTCGACGTCGTCCATGGTGGCGGCGGGCCGGCCGAAGCGGATGTTGTCGGCGATGGTCCCGGAGAAGAGGTAGTTCTCCTGGGTCACCATCACCACGGCCCGGTGCAGGTCGGGAGAGGTGAGCGACCGGAGGTCGACGCCGTCCATCGTCACCGCGCCGCCGCTCGGGTCGTAGAAGCGCGTCGCCAGCTTGGCGATCGTGGTCTTGCCCGCACCGGTGGTGCCGACGAGGGCGACGGTCTGGCCGGACGGGATGGTCAGGTCGAGATCGGGCAGCACGGTCACGCCCTCGACGTAGGAGAAGCGCACGTGGTCGAAGCGCAGGTCGCCACGCGCCTCGGGCAGCGCGACGGGGTCGGTCGGCTCGGGGACGCCGGGCTCCTCCTCGAGGACACCGGACAGCTTCTCCAGCGCCGCGTTGGCGGACTGGAAGGTGTTGTAGAACTGCGAGATGTCCATCATCGGCTCGAAGAACTGACGCAGGTACAGCAGGAAGGCCGCGAGCACGCCGACGGTCACGTCGCCCTGGAAGGCGAGGTACCCGCCGTACAGCAGCACGACCGCGATCGTGATGTTGCCGATCAGCCGGATCTCCGGCATGAACCACGCGACGAGCCGGAAGGCGACGAGGTTGGCGGCGCGGTACTGGTCGTTGACGTCGTCGAAGATCTCCTGGTTGCGCGGCTCGCGGCGGAACGCCTGGACGGCGCGGATGCCGTTCATCGACTCGACGAAGTGGACGATGACCAGCGCGACCTTCTCGCGGGTCACGCGGTAGCTCTTGGCCGACTCCTTGCGGAACCAGTTGGTCGCCCAGGCCAGGAAGGGGCCGCACAGGAGCGCGACCAGGCCGAGCTTGAGGTTGAGGTAGAGCAGCAGGCCCGCGGTGCCGACCAGGGTGAGGGCGGCGGTGATCAGGCCGTCGAAGCCCGTCTCGAGCATCTCGTAGATGGCGTCGACGTCGGAGGTCTGCCGCGAGATCACCCGGCCGGAGGTGTAGGAGTCGTGGAACGCCGGGCTCAACCGCTGGAACTGCCGGAACACCCGCTGCCGGATCTCGAAGAGGATGTCCTGCCCGATCCGCCCCGAGCGCACCAGGAAGATGTTGCGCGAGATCGCCTGCACGATGGTGGAGAACAGCACGATGCCGACGATCACGAACAGCGGCCCGAGGTCGTTGTGGTCTCTGATCGGGGGGATGCCGACGTCGATGCCCTTGGCCACGAGCAGCGGGATGGACAGACGTGCGGCGTTCTCGACGAGGACCGCGATCATCAGCAGCCTGAGGTCTCGGCCGTAGGGACGCAGCAGGTCGCGCAGCAGCCGGCGTGAGCGGCCGGCCAGCTTGGCCGAGGTCTCCTCCGTCAGGTCGTCGCGGCCGTCGGCAGCGACGCCGCGCCAGGCCTGCTCCGGCGGCTGCGTCGAGGTCTGGACGGTCATGCCGACTGCTCCTCGAGCTCGTCGGAGTCGGCCGCCAGCAGCTCGCGGTAGGCCGGCACCGTCGCCAGCAGCTGGCTGTGGTCGCCGACGTGGGTGATCGTGCCTCCCTGCAGCAGGGCGACCTTGTCGGCGAGCAGGACGGTGGAGGCACGGTGCGCGACGACCAGGCCGGTGGTCGCGCCGAGGACCCGGCGCAGCGCATCCTCGACGAGCTTCTCGGTGTGGACGTCGAGCGCGGACAGGGTGTCGTCGAGGACCAGCACCTTCGGCTGCGCGAGTACGGCGCGCGCGAGGGCGAGGCGCTGGCGCTGGCCACCGGAGAGCGACATGCCCTGTTCGCCGATGCGCGTCTCGAGGCCCCACGGCAGGTCGTGGACGAAGCCGGCCTGGGCGATCTCGAGCGCCTCGGCGATCTCGTCCTCGGTGGCGTCGGCCCGGCCGAGGGTGAGGTTCTCCCGGGCGCTCATCGAGAAGAGCGTCGGCTCCTCGAAGGCCGTCGCGACCAGCGAGCGCAGCTCCTCGAGGGAGTAGTCGCGGACGTCGACACCGTCGATCGTGACCCGCCCGCCGCTCACGTCGTACAGGCGCGGGACCAGGGCGGTGAGCGCGGTCTTGCCGGACCCGGTGGCCCCGACCAGGGCGAGGGTCTCCCCGGGCGCGAGGTCGAGGTTGACGTCGCGCAGGACCTGGGTGTCGGACCCGGGGAACGTGAAGTCGACGTGCTCGAAGCGCAGGTGACCGAGCGCCGACGGTGACGCGGCCTCACCGGAGACGATGTCGGGCGACATGTCGTAGATCTCCAGGACCCGGGCGGCGGCCGTCATCGCCTCCTGGGCCATCGCCAGGATCACGCCCAGCGACGCCACCGGCCAGACCAGCGACAGCATCAGCGTGATGAACGCGACCAGCTCGCCGGGCGTCAGCGCCCCGCGGCCGACGCCGATCGAGCCGAGCAGGAGGACGGCGACCACGGCGAGGTTGGGGATCATCTCGAGGAACGTCCAGAACTTCGCGGACAGCCGGACCTTGTCGATGCTGGTCTCCAGCAGCGTGCGCGCCGCCGCGTCGTACTGGTCGGAGACGTGGGAGGTGCGCCCGAACGACTTGATGACGCGGATGCCGACCGCACCCTCCTCCGCCAGCGTGGCGAGGTCGCCCTGCTGGTCCTGGACGCGGCGCGAGACCACGACGTAGGCCTTCTCGAAGCGCATCGACAGCCACACGATCGGGGCGGACGTCGCGGCCACCAGCAGGCCGAGCGGCCAGTACATGTTCAGCAGCACGATCGTGGTCACCACGACCTGGGTGATGTTGACCAGCAGGAAGAGCATGCCGAAGCCGAAGAACCGGCGGATCGCCGACAGGTCGGTCGTGGCGCGGGAGAGCAGCTGGCCGGACTGCCACCGGCTGTGGAAGCTCATCGGGAGCTCCTGGAGCCGGTGGTAGAGGTCGCGGCGCATCTGGGTCTCGACGGCCAGGACGGCCCGGTTCTGCACCCATCGGCGCCACCAGATGAGGAACGCCTCGAGCACGCCGAGACCGAGCACCAGGAGGCCGAGGGGGAGGATGCCGCGCGACCGGTGGTCGTCGATGGGGCCGTCGATCAGCGCCTTGATGACGAGCGGGATGGCGATGGCGACCCCGACGCCGGCCATCGACGTGGTGAGCATGATCAGCAGCGCCGGGATGTGGGGCTTGAGGTAGCCACGCAGCCGCCAGAGTGACCTCACGCTGGCGGGTGGGTGGCTGTGCGGATCGGCGGGCATCGTTTTTCGACTCTAGCCCCGATGACCGACACGACCGAATCGATTTTGTACGACACGCAACCCCGATCTGGGTCTTACCACGTGGCGGACGCCCGTAGGCTCCGGGTGTGGCCCTGGTCGGTGTGTGCGAGGACGAGCCCGCGCTCCGCTCGGTGCTGACCCGCGCCCTGCGCACGATGGGGCACGAGCCGGTCGTGGTCGCCACCGCGGCCGAGGCGCTCCGCGCCTTCGAGCGCCGCCGGCCCGAGGTGCTGGTCCTCGACATCGGTCTGCCGGACGCGGACGGTCGCGACCTGTGCCTCGCGCTGCGTGCCTCCGGCGTCGATGCGCCCGTCGTGTTCCTGACCGCGCGTGACGGGCTCCACGACAAGATCGCGGGCTTCGAGGCCGGCGGCGACGACTACGTCACCAAGCCCTTCGAGATCGACGAGCTGCGGGTGAGGCTCGATGCCCTGCTGCGCCGTACGGCGTCCGCGAACGCGCCGGATCCGGATGCGCCGGTCCTCGACCCCGCCCGCCATGCGCTGGTCCTCGGCACGCAGGAGGTCGCGCTGACCCCGACCGAGTTCCGGCTGCTCGGTCGGCTGATGGCCGAGCCGGCCACCGTGGTACGACGACACGCGCTCGTGGCGGCAGCTTGGCCGCACGGCGCGATGGTCAGCGACAACACCCTCGACTCCTACGTCCGTCGGCTGCGCAAGAAGCTCGAGCCCCTGGAGCTCTCGGAGATCAGCACCGTGCGCGGGGTCGGCTACCGGTGGCAGTGAGGCCGACGTCGCTGCGGGCCAGGATGGCCGCGACCGCCCTGCTCGTCTCCACCCTCACCGCGGCCGTGCTGGTGGTCGGGGTCCAGGTGCTGCTCGCCCGCAGCAACGACGCCACCGCCCACTCGCGCCTGACCACGCGCGCGGCCGCCGCCGCCGCGACGGTCACCCGTACGTCGAACGGCATCCGCGTGCTGGAGCGGCAGTCACGCGTGCTCGACCAGAACGTGTGGATCTTCGACGCCGAGGGCACGCTCGTCGACGGCCGACTCGTGCAGCCGGCGCTGTCGCGCTCGGTCCGCAGCCTCTCCGACGTGTCGCAGCCGCGCCAGGTCACGGCCGGCGAGGTCTCCTTCTACGCCCTTCCGGTCGTGCGCGGCGGCATCCGGATCGCCACCGTGGTCGCGGCGGAGGACCTCGAGCCCTACGAGTCCACCGAACGCCACTCGCTGTGGCTGTCCCTGCTGCTCGGTGGCGCGACCGTCGTGGTGGCGACGGCCGCCGCCTGGGTCGCGGCCACCCGCTCTCTGCGCCAGGTGCAGGCGATGTCCGACCTGGCCGACGAGTGGCGCGAGCACGACCTGAGCGCACGCTTCGACCCCGGACCCGGCGGCGACGAGATCGCGCAGCTCGGCCGCACCCTCGACCAGCTGCTCGACCGGATCGTCGACGCACTCTCGTCCGAGCGGCGCCTGACCGACGAGATCGCCCACGAGCTGCGCACCCCGCTCTCGGTGATCCTCGCGGAGGCCGACCTCGCGCGTCGTACGACGAGCGGCGCCCAGCTCGAGAGCATCGACGGCATCCGGGTGGCGGCTCTGCAGATGCGCGACTCCATCGACACGATGCTCGCGGTCGCCCGTGCCCACGCCAGCCGGGACGAGCGAGCGACCGTGGGTCAGCTGCTGGAGACGCTCGGGCTCCCTCCCTCGTCGTACGACGAGGTGGTGCTGGCGGCACCCGTGCCCGCCCTCGCCGCCGCCGTGCGTCCGCTCATCGACAACGCCGAGCGCCACGGCGCCGGAACCCCCCGCGTCCAGGTGACCCGCGACGGCCGCACGGTGGTGATC
>JBAUWD010000351.1:0-16302 GCA_049583575.1 Nocardioides sp. | reverse complement strand
GAGCCCCAGCGCGCGGCGCCAGGACAGGCTGCGCGCGGTCACGGCATCGCGCGACCGGTCCTTCCCGCCGTGCAGCACGAGGACGACGGCGACGGGGCGGCCGTGCGCGTCGTAACGGGTGAGATGTGGGGTGGTGGCGGTGCCCTCGCTCACGGTGGTCTCCACGCGATCCGTTCGGTACGCCGTCCCGTGCGGATGGGTGGGCGGGCGTGATGTCGGCAGTCGTTGGCAGGATAGGGCCATGGGCGAACCCCAGTCGGCGACTCCCGAGGCCAAGGAACGTCATCGCCAGCTCAGCGAGGAGATCGAGGACGCGCGCTGGCGCTACTACGTCCTCGACGACCCGACCCTCGACGACGCCGACTTCGACCGCCGACTGCGCGAGCTCGAGGCGCTCGAGGAGCAGTTCCCCGAGCTGCGCACCCCCGACTCCCCGACCCAGAAGGTCGGGGGCACGGTCTCGACCGAGTTCACCGCCGTCGACCACCTCCGGCCCATGGAGAGCCTCGACAACGCCTTCACCTACGACGAGCTCGGGTCGTGGTACGCGCGCCTGGCGCGCGACGGCGTCGAGAAGCCGGAGCTCCTGTGCGAGCTGAAGGTGGACGGCCTCGCGATCAACCTGCTCTACGAGCAGGGCCGGCTGGTCCGGGCGCTGACCCGTGGCGACGGCCACACCGGCGAGGACGTCACCCCCAACGTCAAGACCATCGACGTCATCCCCCACCGTCTGCAGGCGTCGAAGGAGTTCCCCGTCCCGACCCTGGTCGAGGTGCGCGGGGAGGTGTTCTTGCCGATCGAGGCGTTCGAGCGGCTCAACGAGTCGCTCCTCGAGGCCGGGAGGCAGCCCTTCGCGAACCCGCGCAACTCCGCGGCCGGCTCGCTGCGGCAGAAGGACCCCCGGGTCACCGCCAGCCGCGCCCTCGGCATGGTCTGCCACGGGCTGGGAGCACGTCAGGGGTTCGAGCCGAAGGCCCAGTCGCACTCCTACGAGGCGCTGAGGTCCTGGGGTCTGCCGATCTCGGAGCAGGTGCGGGTCGTGCCGACCCTGGCCGACGTCGAGGCCTACATCGAGAACGCCGGGGAGCGCCGGCACACGATCGTGCCGTACGAGATCGACGGCGTCGTCGTCAAGGTCGACGACGTCTCGCTCCAGCGGCGGCTCGGCTCGACCTCGCGGGCGCCGCGCTGGGCGATCGCGTTCAAGTACCCGCCGGAGGAGGTCAACGCCAAGCTCCTCTCGATCGAGGTCAACACCGGTCGCACGGGCCGGGTGACGCCGTTCGGGGTGATGGAGCCGACGAAGGTCGCCGGCTCGACGGTCGAGCGGGCCACCCTGCACAACGCCCACGAGGTCGCCCGCAAGGACGTGCGACCGGGCGACACGGTCGTCCTGCGCAAGGCCGGCGACGTGATCCCCGAGATCGTCGGCCCGGTGCTCGCCCTCCGGCCGGAGGGGCTCGAGCCGTGGGTGATGCCGACCGTCTGTCCGTCGTGCGGCACCGAGCTGGTGCAGCAGAAGGAGGGCGACAAGGACCTCCGCTGCCCCAACACGCGACAGTGCCCGGCCCAGCTGCTCGAGCGGGTCTACCACGTGGCGAGTCGTGGTGCGTTCGACATCGAGGGGCTCGGCTCCGAGGCCGCCCACGCCCTGCTCGGCGCCGGCGTGCTCTCCGACGAGGGGGACGTGTTCGACCTCGACGCCGCCAAGCTGCTGAGCACCGACCTGTTCACGCGCGCCGCGAAGAAGAGCGCCCTTCGAGACGGCGCTGACACGCCTCCTCAGGAACCGGGGGCCCGGGAGCTCAACGCGAACGCCGAGGCCCTGCTGGCCAACCTCGGCGAGCGCAAGAAGGTGCCACTGTGGCGGGTGCTGGTCGCCCTGTCGATCCGGCACGTGGGGCCGACGGCCGCGCGCGCACTGGCCACCGAGTTCGGCTCGATGAAGGCGATCCAGGAGGCCAGCGAGTCAGAGCTCGCGGCCGCCGAGGGCGTCGGGCCGACCATCGCCGAGGCCGTCATCGAGTGGTTCAAGGTCGACTGGCACGCCGAGATCGTCGAGAAGTGGCGCCGGGCGGGCGTGGCGATGGAGGACGAGCGCGACGAGTCGGTGGCGCGCACGCTCGAGGGGCTGACGGTCGTGGTGACGGGGTCGCTGGTCGACTTCTCCCGCGACTCCGCGAAGGAGGCGATCGTGTCGCGGGGCGGGAAGGCCGCCGGCTCGGTGTCGAAGAACACCGACTACGTCGTGGTCGGTGACAACGCGGGCTCGAAGGCGGCCAAGGCCGAGGAGGTCGGCGTACCCGTCCTCGACGAGGCGGCCTTCAAGGTGCTGCTGGAGCGCGGCCCCGAGGGGCTGTGACTCTCGGGGCTCAGCGGGCGTGGCTGGGCTCGTTGCGCGGCTTGGGCCAGGGGATCCGCAGGCTGCCGCCCTCGGTCAGCCACAGTTGCATGCCGAGCGCCAGCGCGACCACCACGAACACCGACGCGACCACCCGGTGCCCGCCCAGGAGACCGAGCAGCACCAGCAGAAGGCTGAGGCCGAGCATCACCGCGAGCCCGCGAGTCGTGTTGGCCGCCCGCGCGAAGGCGACGGTGACGATCTCGGCCGCGCCCATCCGCTGGAAGGTGACGGCCCGGTCGGGCATGGGCAGGTGCAGCTCGGCGGGAACGGCGGCGTCGAGGACGGCGGTGAGCTCCTGGCCGCGCGACCACTGCTGGGGCTCCATCTCGATCGTGGAGCCGTCGCGACCGACCGCGCGACGAGTGCCGTCGCGCCAGGCGAGCAGGCCGACCACATCGGTGATCTGCAGCCGGCGCGCCGTGTGGGTGGTCGCCGACTCGATGCTCTCCGCATCGGCGGCGAACGTGGTCAGGTCGGCGGGCCAGTTGACGTGGCGGTGGCGACTCGCCTCGGGCGTCGGCTCCACCTCGGGGAAGGTGACCAGACCGACGCGGCCGCCGAGCTCGGCGCCCTCGGGAGCCCCGAGCAGGAGGGAGTCGTAGAACGCCCGCGCGACCACGTCGACCTGCTGCGGGTCGGTGGTGCGCAGCTCCTCGACCAGCTCGTCCTGCGTCTTGGGCACGCGGTCGCTCAGCACGGCGTACGCCGCACCGAGAGCGATGGCGAACGCCGCCTCGGGCCGGGCCAGCGCCTGCAGGCGGGTGGCGACCGCCTCGTCGAGCCACGGTCGTGGCACGCCCTCGGTCGCGAGCCCCCGACAGATGTCGAACCCGGCCTCGACGATCGTGCCCAGCATCTCGGGGACGACGTCGGAGCCTGCGGCCACCACCGCCCGGTGGTCGTCGACGGTGACGATCCCCGACCAGGGCGCATAGACGCCGCCGGTGCGCTGCCGCAGGCCGTCGTGCACCGCACGCTCGAGGAGCGCGGGAAGGAACGTCGCCTCGTGCGTCCGCGGCACCGCGCCGCTCAGGGTCAGACCGGCGTCGTCGAGGTACGCCGCGGGCAGCGGCCGGCCGACGGGCTGGGCGGGGGTGGGCGGGTGGTACTCGCCGGGCGCCAGTGGGAGCGAGAGCCCGGCAGGCGGCGGCCCGTCGAGGACCAGGACGGCGTTGGAGCTGTTGAAGACGTGACGCGACCGTTCGACGAGGAGCTCCGGGGTGGCGCGGACCGAGCCCGCCTCGACGTAGCTCGCGACACCCGGGCCGACAGCGCCGTACCGCCAGGTCAGCGACCGGACGAGCGGATCGGCGCGCAGCTGTGCCTCCGCCTGGAGCACGCCCCGCTCGCGGGCGAGCAGGCGCAGGTCGGGCTCGGCCAGCCAGGCCGCGAGGGCGCCCAGTCGCTGGGCGACGGCCTCCGCGGATCCGTTCGTCTCGAAGGCCGTGAGCAGCATGCCCGTCGACCCGCTGACGGGGCGTGACAACGTCTCGCGGTCGAGGAGGGCGAGGTGCTCCAGCAGGTGCAGCCAGCCGGTCTCGTGCAGCGGCTCGTCGGCGGTGCCCTGCCGGAAGATCAGATGGGCGGACGACAGCGGGCGACCGGTGTCCACGAAGAAGCAGAGGACGCCGTCGATCTCGGTTTCGCGTACGGAGCTCATGTCAGGCCTGGGGGGGTGGCGGAGACGGTTCGGAGGCCCACCACGCTAGCGGCCCGGAGGGGTGGCTCGTGGCGGTTTGGCGCACCTCGTCCGGGGCCGGCAGGCGGCGCCGACGACGGACCGACGGGTCGGCCGCCGGGTCGTCCTCCCTAGGATGAGGCCATGCCCGAGATCTCTCGAGACGAAGTCGCGCACCTGGCCGATCTGGCCCGGATCGACCTCTCCGCCGCCGAGCTCGACCACCTCGCGCCACAGCTCAGCGTGATCCTGGACTCGGTGGCGTCGATCCAGGGGGTGGCGGGCGACGACGTCCCGCCGACCTCCCACGCGTTGCCGCTGTCCAACGTGTTCCGCGACGACGTGGTGACCGCCGGGCTCACCGCCGAGGAGGCGCTGAGCGGCGCGCCCGAGGTCGAGCAGCAGCGCTTCAAGGTGCCGAGGATCCTCGGAGACGAGCAGTGAGCGACGTCGAGACACGGACGGCCGCCGAGCTCGCCGAGGCCCTGGCCGCGGGTGAGACCACGAGCGTCGAGATCACCCGCGCCCACCTCGACCGGATCGCCGCGGTCGACGGCGCCGTGCACGCGTTCCTCCACGTCGACGTCGACGGTGCCCTGCGCGACGCCGCGGCGGCCGACCAGCGCCGAGCGGCGGGCCGACCGGCCAGCACGCTGGACGGCGTACCGATCGCGGTCAAGGACGTCCTCGCCACGCGCGGCCTGCCCACCACCTGCGGGTCGCGGATCCTCGAGGGCTGGATCCCGCCGTACGACGCCACCGTGGTCGCGCGGCTGCGTGCGGCCGGGCTGCCGATCCTGGGCAAGACCAACATGGACGAGTTCGCGATGGGCTCGTCCACCGAGTACAGCGCCTTCGGCCCGACGCGCAACCCGTGGGACCTGGACCGCATCCCCGGGGGATCCGGGGGCGGCAGCGCGGCGGCCGTCGCGGCACACGAGGCTCCGGTGGCCGTCGGCACCGACACCGGCGGCTCGATCCGGCAGCCCGGCGCCGTCACCGGCACGATCGGCGTGAAGCCGACGTACGGCGGAGTCTCGCGGTACGGCCTCGTCGCCCTGGCCAACTCGCTCGACCAGGCCGGCCCCGTCACCCGGACCGTCCTCGACGCGGCGCTCCTGCACGAGATCATCGGCGGCCACGACCCGCTCGACTCGACCTCGATCGACCGGCCGCTGCCCGACCTGGTCGGAGCCGCCCGTCGCGGGGCCGACGGCGACCTCGCCGGCGTCCGGATCGGGGTGGTGACCGAGCTCGGCGGCGAGGGCTACCAGGCAGGTGTGCTCACCCGCTTCCAGGAGTCGGTCGACCTGATGACGAAGGCGGGGGCCGAGGTCGTCGAGGTCTCGTGCCCGTCGTTCGTGCACGCGCTGGCGACGTACTACCTGATCCTGCCCGCCGAGGCGAGCTCCAACCTGGCCCGCTTCGACGCGATGCGCTACGGCCTGCGGGTCACGCCCGAGGGGGACCCGAGCGCCGAGGACGTGATGCGGGCGACCCGCGAGGCGGGCTTCGGCGACGAGGTCAAGCGCCGGATCATCCTGGGCACCTACGCCCTGTCCAGTGGCTACTACGACGCCTACTACGGCCAGGCGCAGAAGGTCCGCACCCTCATCTCGCGCGACTTCGACGCCGCGTTCGAGCGGGCGGACGTGCTGGTCAGTCCCACCGCTCCGACCACGGCGTTCCGGCTCGGCGAGAAGGTCGACGACCCGCTCGCGATGTATCTCAACGACCTGGCCACGATCCCGGCCAACCTCTCCGGCGTCCCCGGCATCTCGGTGCCGAGCGGGCTCGCCGACGAGGACGGCCTGCCGGCCGGCGTACAGATCCTGGCGCCGGCCACCGCCGACGACCGGGTCTACCGCGTCGGTGCGGCCCTCGAGGCCCTGCTGGCCGACCAGTGGGGCGGCCGGCTGCTGGACCGGATCCCTGCGCTGCCGGTGGTCGAGCCCGGGCACCCGGCGGTCGAGCCCGGGCACCCGGCGGTCGGGCCCGGGCACCCGGTGGTCGAGCCCGGGCACCCGGTGGTCGAGCCTGTCGAGACCTCGGAGGAGACGCGCGGATGACCGACACCCTGCTGTCGTACGACGACGCGCTCGCGCGGTTCGACCCCGCCCTCGGGCTCGAGGTGCACGTCGAGCTCAACACCGCGACCAAGATGTTCTGCGGATGCCCGACGGTGTTCGGCGCCGAGCCCAACACCCAGACCTGCCCCACCTGCCTGGGGCTGCCCGGGTCGATGCCGGTGCTGAACGCCAAGGGCGTCGAGTCGGCCATCCGGATCGGGCTCGCCCTCAACTGCGAGATCGCCGACTGGTGCCGGTTCGCCCGGAAGAACTACTTCTACCCGGACATGCCGAAGAACTTCCAGACCAGCCAGTACGACGAGCCGATCGCGTTCGACGGCTACATGGACGTCTCTGTCGACAACGGCGACGGCACGGCGGATACCTATCGCGTCGGGATCGAGCGTGCCCACATGGAGGAGGACACCGGCAAGTCGCTGCACGTCGGCGGCAGCACCGGCCGCATCCACGGGGCCGACTACTCGCTCGTCGACTACAACCGGGCCGGGATCCCGCTCATCGAGATCGTCACCAAGCCGGTGCTCGGCACCCGCGAGAAGGCGCCGGAGGTCGCACGCGCGTACGTCGGCCAGCTGCGCGACCTGCTGCTCGGCCTCGGGGTGAGCGACGTCCGGATGGAGCAGGGCTCACTGCGCTGCGACGTGAACCTCTCGCTGGCTCCCAGATCCGCGTCGGCCCAGGCCGTCGAGAACACGTTGGGCACCCGGACGGAGACCAAGAACGTCAACTCGCTGCGCTCGGTCGAGCGGGCGGCGCGCTACGAGATCCGACGCCACGCGGCCGTCCTCGCAGACGGCGGCAGCATCCTGCAGGAGACGCGCCACTGGCACGAGGACACCGGAGTCACGACGAGCGGGCGGGAGAAGTCCGACGCCGAGGACTACCGCTACTTCCCCGAGCCCGACCTGGTGCCCATCGCTCCCAGCCGGGAGTGGGTGGCCGAGCTGAAGGCGGAGCTCCCCGAGCCGCCGCACGAGCACCGGGCGCGGATGCAGGCCGAGTGGGGGTTCTCCGACCTCGAGATGCGCGACACGGTCGGTGCCGGCGCCCTGGGACTGGTCGAGCAGACCATCGCGGCCGGGGCCTCCCCCCAGGCCGCACGCAAGTGGTGGCTCGGCGAGCTCGCCCGGCGCGCCAACGAGCGCGAGACGGATCTCGGCTCGCTCGGTGCCGCACCGGGCGACGTCGCGCGGGTCCAGGCCCTGGTCGACGAGGGCACCCTCAACGACAAGCTCGCCCGGCAGGTGTTCGACGGGCTGCTCGAGGGCGAGGGGACACCCGACGAGATCGTCGCCGCGCGCGGACTCGCGATCGTGTCCGACGACGGGGCGCTCGCGGCGGCGGTCGACCGGGCCATCGCGGCCAACCCCGACGTGGCGGACAAGATCCGCGACGGCAAGGTCGCGGCTGCCGGAGCCCTCATCGGGGCGGTGATGAAGGAGATGCGCGGCCAGGCCGACGCCGGCCGGGTCCGTGAGCTGATCCTGGAACGCCTGGCCTGAGCATTGCCCTCAGCCTGCTCGGATCCTTCGACGAGCGCTCGACCGCCTTGGCTGAGACGTCCAGCTCGGTCCGGCCACGTGACGTCGCCGCGAAGACCCGCCGACGGGTGGACCTCCACGGCGTCGGCCCAGTGGTCGCCGCCCTCATCCTGGCCGACACAGGTGACGCCACTCGGTTCGCCAACCGCAACCGGCTCGCGTCCTGGACCGGAACCGCGTCACTCGACGCCTCCTCCGGCGAGCAGAACCAACGCCGCCTCTCACGCGCCGGCAACCGAAGGATGAACCACATGATCCACATCGCCGCGATCAGCCGGATTCGGCTCGACACCGACGGCCGGGCCTACGACCGCTCACGCCGAGCCGCAACCCCCGACTTCTCGAACCAGGCGTACGGACCCTCAGTTCCGGCCGGGCGCGCACGGCTCATGCGGTCGACGGTCAGCGGACGTAGAGTTCGCCGCCGCGCTCGGTGACCTCGCCCCGGCCAAGGGGCAAGACCCTGGTGAGCGCCTTGAAGGCCGCGCCCAGCCCGGGCACCCTGGCGAACAGGCCTTGCGGGCCCCGGACCATCCGACCGGTGTGGACGTCGTACTTGGACTGGTGCCACGGACAGACCAGACAGCCGTCCGCGTCGATGCTGCCGTTGGCGAGGTCAGCGCCGAGGTGCCGGCACCTGCGGGTAACCGCGAAGTAGTCGCCATCGCCGTTGCCCACGGCATAGGGTCCGGCGCCAACTACCTTGCCCGGGGGCAAGCCACTGGTCGCTCCCAGGTCGTACTCCGCACCCATGACGTCACCCTAGCCCCGGGACCCTTCGGGCCACGAGAACCACGATGTCGTCTCGGACCGGTGAACTGCTGACGAGAGGCCGGCAGCCGCGTCCGGCATCCATCGGTCCGGGAACTCGGAAAGAGGTCCTCCCGGCAACAGTGAGACCGAGCAGACGTCCAAAGGTCGCCCCGCCCGGGCGCGCGGATCGAGGCTGACCCAGCGACAGGCCGCCGTCACGAACCTCGAGGTGATGATGCGGCCACCACACCCGCGCGAGCACGAGGTGCTCGAGCTCATGGCCCGAGACCCGTCGAACTCCGCGACCTGCGACGAGCTGCATCTGCGCATCAAGACCGTCGGCCCTCGATCAGCGCCATCATCAGCACACCGACAGCACCCGAGGCCGACAGCAACCGCCGGGTTCTCTCCGTCCTCGCCCACCTGCACGACTGGGGCGGGACCGACCGAGATCGGTCCCGCCCCAGCGCCCTCGCTCAGCTGATGCCGAGCCTCTGATCCGCGGCCTGGGCGAACTCGTCGGTGTAGGTCTCGGTCGGGTCGACGCCGGACACGTCGGTCCCGATGATCTTCTCGGTCTGCGCCACCGTGGCCGGGCCGCTCGCCGGCATCATCCCGTCGGGCAGGTACTGCCCCTTGTCCTGGGTCAGCGCCTTGACGTAGTCGGCCCTCGACACCAGGTCGTTGGACACGTAGTCCGACGGCATCTTCGCGGCGATCTGGGCCGGCGAGTGGGTCGCGATCCAGTGCATGGTCGCCACAAGCGCGGTGACGACACCCTGCACCTCCGTCTTGTGCGTGTCGACCCAGTCGGTCCGGGCGAGAGCCGTGGCAGCCGGCCAGGCGCCACCGAGCGCCTTCGTGGCACCGGTCGTCGTGGCCAGGTCGACGGCCGAGTAGGCCAGGCCCTTCTTCTCCATGGCGGCGACCGTCGGCTGGGTGGTCATCACGCAGTCGGCCGAGCCCTTCTCGATCGCGGCGATCGCCGTCGAGCCGGCTCCGACCGCGAGCGTGTGGTACACCGAGTGAGAGAGCCCACCCTTGGCGGCGATGAACTGGGTCAGCTCGTCGGTACCCGACCCGAGGTCGGTGACACCCATCGTCTTGCCGGAGAAGTCGGCGCCCGAGTGAACACCGCTCTTGGTCGCGCACATCTCGCGCTCGCCGGGCGCACCGCCGAGCTGGACGACGCCCTCGACGTCCTTGCCCTGGGCCTGGAAGTCGAAGGCGTGGATGTACCAGGCCCCGGCCATGTCGACCTGGCCCGAGGCCATCGCGTCCTCGGCCCCGACGCCGCCGTCGACCTCGTCGGAGAGCTGCACGTCGACGCCGTACTTCTGGTAGTAGCCCAGCTGCTTGGCCAGGGTGAACGGCAGGTAGATCTGCTTGTCCAGACCTCCGACCATGATCTTCACGGTCGGCAGGCCGTTGGCGCCGTCGTGGCCGCTGTTGCCGCAGGCCGTCAGTGCGCCGGCCATCGATGCGGTGACCGCCAGGGCGGCCATGGTCTTCCTCAACATGTGCGTATTCCTATTCTCGGTGGGGGTCAGACGCCTGACCAGGTGGACTGGTCGACCGGGCGCCAGGAGAGGAGTCGCTTCTCGACGAGTCCGATCAGGAACTCGGCGCCGAGGGTGATCACCGCGATGACGAGCATGCAGGCGAAGACACCATTCGGATCGAAACGGTTCTGCGAGGTGCGGATGATCAGACCCAGACCTCGTTGCGCGCCCAGGACCTCACCGACCAGCGCACCGACGATCGCGAAACCGAACGCGGTGTGCAGGCTGGCCGTGATCCAGGTGAGCGCCGACGGCACGGTCACGTGCCGCACGATCTGTAGCGGGGAGCCGCCGAGAACCCGCGCGTTGGCCACGATGTTCCGATCGACCTCGCGCACGCCCTGGAAGGCGTTGAAGAAGACCACGAAGAACACCAGGACCGCCGCGAGCAGGATCTTGGGCGTGCTACCGACGCCGAAGGCAACGATGAAGATCGACCCGAGCACGATCCGCGGGATGGCGTTGACCATCTTGATGAACGGTCCGATGACGTCCGCCAGGAACGCGCTCTGCCCGAGTACGACGCCCAGGACGATGCCGGCGACGGCGCCGCAGAAGAACCCGTAGACGGCCTCGTGCATCGTGGTGAAGATGTCGAACCAGAACGAGCCGTATGACGTGCCGTCCCGGAACAGCTCGATGGTGCGCTGCCAGACCAGGCTCGGACGGCCGAAGAAGAACGGGTCCACCAGCGGTGTGGACCCACCGTTCGGGGTCCAGCCGGTGCAGAGCTGCCAGCCGCCGACGATGAGTCCGACGAAGGCGAGCCGGGCCAGCCACACCAGGGCACGCCGGCGCCAGCGCAGGCGCCGGGCCGCCGCAGAGGCGGCCTCGTCGGCAGCGGCGAACCGGCTGTCGCCGGTCTGGTCGGTCGGCGTGGGTGCGGTCGTCGTCCTCATGCCGGCACCGCCGCATCCCGGGCGTAGGCCCGCTCGACCTCGTCCTTGAGCGACTGCCAGATGTGGTGCTGGATCTCGAGGAACCTCTGGTCGTAGCGGAGCTCCTGGACCGCGCCACGCGGACGCGGCAGGTCGATGTCGTACGACGCCTTCACAGCTCCCGGACCGGCCGTCATCACGATGACCCGATCGGCGAGTGCCACGGCCTCGTCGAGATCGTGGGTGATGAACAGAACCGTGGGCCGCAGCTCCTCCCACAGGCCGATCAGCTCGGTCTGCATGATCGCCTTGGTCTGCACGTCGAGCGCGCCGAACGGCTCGTCCATGAGCAGGATCGCGGGCTCGTTGATCAGCGCCGCCGCCATCGCGACGCGCTTGCGCATGCCGCCCGACAGCTGGTGCGTGTAGTGGTCCTCGAAGCCCGCGAGGCCGACGCGCCGCAGCCAGTCACGAGCCTTGGTGGCGGCTTCCTTCTTCGAGGTGCGATTGAGGATCGGGCCGAGCATCACGTTGTGGAGCACCGTCTTCCACGGCAGCAGGGCATCGGACTGGAACATGAAGCTCACACCGCGGGTCACCCCCTGGACCTCCTGGCCGCCGACCTCGACCGAGCCGGCATTGGCGCGATCGAGACCGGCCACCATGCCGAGGGTCGTCGACTTGCCACAGCCGGTCGGGCCGACGATCGCGCAGAACTGGCCCGGCTCGACGCTGAAGGTGACGTCCCGGAGCGCGGTGAAGGCCGAGCCGGACGGGGTCAGGAACCGTTTGGTCAGTCCGGTGACCGCGATGCGGGCGCCGCCGGCGTGGGCGCTCGCGGGTCGGGTTGACGGGGACGACATCGAACTCTCCTCGCGTGACGGGTTGGCTGACGCCGGACGTTAGACATGACGCCCGTCACACCGGAACGTTCTGTGCGCAAGTGGCGGTATCGCCGATTCGGTGGGGTTTTGTGCGTTCTTCCCGACGGTCGCCGGCTGGCCGCGACCGGGCACCGCGCTCACAATGGAGAGATGCCCGTCATGGCGCGCCGGCTGTCGACGCAGATCTTCGCCGCGCAACTGATCATCCTGTTCGCCACCGTGGTGATCGGGTTCGCGCTGTTCGCGCGCCAGGCTCGCGCCACCCTCGATCACCAGTACCAGCAGCGTTCGGTCGCGATCGCCTCCACCGTCGCCGGGATGACCGACGTGCGCGCGTGCTTGGCCAAGACCGCCGGATGCACGGAGCCGTTGCAGACCATCGCCTCCGACGTGGAGAGCGCGACCGGCGCGACGTACGTCGTCATCTTCGACCGTCAAGACATCCGGATGACCCACCCCAACCCGGCCCTGGTCGGGGAGAAGAACGACGAGCCGCTCGCGGTCCTCGACGGCCGCACCCACATGGGCACCGACCAGGGGTCGCTCGGGCTGTCGGCCAACGGCAAGGCCCCGGTCTGGGGACCCGGCGGCAAGGTCATCGGCGAGGTCTCGGTCGGGATCGAGGAGACGACGGTGGCGGACGCGCTGCGACAGCAGCTGCCGTCGTACGCCGTGTGGTTCCTGCTCGCTCTCGGCGGCGGTGCGATCGCCTCCTGGCTCCTGGCGCGCCGGCTCAAGCGCCGGACGTTCGGCCTCGAGCTGGACGAGATCGCGCTCCTCCTCCGTGAGCGCGAAGCGACCCTGCACGGCATCCGTGAGGGGGTCATCGCCTGCGACCCGGACGACCGGATCACGATGGTCAACGATGAGGCGCGACGGCTGCTCGGCCTCGCCGTCGCGCCGACCGGCGACCGGTTGCCCGATGTCCTGCCCCAGGGCCGGCTGCTCGACGTCCTGACCGGGAGCGAGTGGGCCCGCGACGCGGTGGTCCTCACCGACGACTTCGCGCTCCTCGTCAACAAGATGCCGGTGTTCCTGGCCGGGCGTCCGCACGGCACGGTGGTCACGCTTCGCGACCGCACGGAGATCGCGGCGCTGCTGCGCGAGCTCGACGGCGTACGACGGCTCACCGACACGCTTCGTGCCCAGCACCACGAGTTCACCAACAACATGCACACCGTCGCCGGCCTGATCGAGCTGGGCGAGCACGAGGACGCGCTGGCGTTCCTGACCGACGTGCAGACCGGTCAGACCGCGTTCGCCGACGCCGTCCGCGAACGCATCTCGGCGCCGCCGATCGTCGGGCTCCTGCTCGGCAAGGCCGCGGCTGCGAGCGAGCGCGGCGTCGACCTCCGCCTGTCGGAGAACAGCTGGCTCGGTGACACCCCCGAGAAGGTGCACGCGCTGACCACGGTCGTGGGCAACCTGATCGACAACGCGCTGGAGGCGGTGGCGCCGGATGGCGGGCGGATCGAAGTCGAGATCTGCCAGGACCACCAGGAGATCGTCATCGAGGTCGTGGACAACGGCCCGGGCGTGCCGGAGGAGCTGCGCGACCAGATCTTCCTCGACGGCTTCACCACCAAGCCGGCCCAGGGCAGTACCCGACGGGGGATCGGCCTCGCCCTGGTCCATCGGCTCGTCCAGCGGCTCGGCGGCTCGATCGAGGTGGTGGGCGGACCGGGTGCGCGGTTCGTCGTACGTCTGCCCGTCGGTGCCGCTCACCGGCCACGACGCGAGGTGCAGTCGGCATGACCGACGCGATCCGCACCGTCGTGGTGGACGACGACTACCGCGTGGCCGCGATCCACGCCGCCTTCCTCGAGCGCAGCGACGGCTTCTGCGTCGTCGGAACCGCGCACAGCGCCGCCGATGCCCTCACCACCGTCGAGACGATCAAGCCCGACCTGGTGCTGATGGACGTGTTCCTCCCCGACGGTGACGGCCTCGACGTCGTGCGCCAGCTGCTCGAGCAGCCAGACGCTCCCGACGTCATCGTGATCACCGCCGCCCGCGAGGTGGCCACGGTCCGGACGGCGATGCAGTTGGGGGCGGTGCACTATCTGATGAAGCCGTTCGGCTTCGCCGCCTTGGACAAGCGGTTGCAGTCCTACCGCCGGCTGCGTCAGCGGATGGCCGACCTGCACGAGGCCGACCAGGCCGAGGTCGACGCGCTCTACGGCATGCTCCGTCCGGCCGAACCGCACGTCGACCGCCCCGCCAAGGGTCACTCCGCCCCGACGCTCGAGCTCGTACGACGCGCAGTCGCCGACGGCGGGAACGTGTCGGCGGAGGAGGTCGCGACCGAGATCGGCATCAGCCGGAGCACCGCCCACCGCTACCTCAGCTATCTCGAGCAGCATGGCATCGTCCGCCTCGAGCCGCGCTACGGCAGCACCGGACGCCCCAAGAACGGCTACACCCTCGCTGGCAGGTCGTCCGACCTCCGGCACTGACTCGCTGACGCACCCGCCTGTCATGCGTCCGGTCCGCTCCTGCTGCTTGCGCTTGTTCTGCGCGCCAGTCCGCGTCTACGGGCGCCGCCGGTGGCGGGACGGGCGCACAGCGCCCATCGCTTCGATCAGGACCGCCCAGCAGCTGGGTGCGTCGCTGGTCTTGCAGCGGTTTGACCAGCCTCCACGACGGGCCGCCATGGCCTTGCTGGTCGTATTCCTGCGAGCGCGCGGGGAGCTCCGATGAGTCGGCACGTCAGCGCGGACCCGATCGCGTACGTCGCAATGGACCTGTCCGCGGGCGGCCCCGCTCAGCGCTCGCCGGGGCGGCTATGCTGCGGCTGATCACATCCCAGTGACGCCCGTGGTGGGGGAAGCCGGTCCGAGTCCGGCGCTGACCCGCAACCGTAGGCCGTGCCCCCGCTCGAGGGGCCACGGTGAGCCGGAACACCCGCCTCGACGCGTTCCGAACACACGCTGTCGTGGAAAGCAGCGGGTGGGCCCGCCCGATCATCGGCGCCTTCCCGCTGTCGCAGCGGGAAGGAAACCATGTCTCTCATCCATCGCGCCGGTACGGCGCTGCTGACGGCCGCCCTCGCGGTCGCGGTCGTCCCGGGTGCACCGTCGCACGCGGCCGGCGCGTCGCGGGCTCCTGCCGGAGACGGCGCCCACTGGCTGGCCGGCCAGCTCCGTCACGGCGTCATGCACAACGGCCAGTTCGACTTCGACGACTACGGGCTGACCGCCGACACGGCCCTGGCGCTCGAGGCGATCGGCCACCACGGCACCGCCCTGAAGAAGATCCGGCACGCCCTCGCCCGGCACGTCGACGACTACACGACGTACCGGACCGACCGGTACGCGGGCTCCATCGCCAAGCTCCTCGTCGTCGCGCAGCAGACCGGTGGTGACCCGACGAAGTTCGGCGGCGTCGACCTCGTCCGGCGCCTGGAGAAGCGCGTGGCCACCAAGGCGCCGATCGCCGGACGGATCGAGGACAAGTCCTCCTCGGGTGACTTCGCGAACACCATCGGCCAGATCTTCACGGCGCGCGGCCTGCTGAAGGCCGGCAGCGCATCGGGCGGGCCGGCCCTGAGGTTCCTGCTCAAGCAGCAGTGCGACAACGGCGCGTTCCGGCTCGACTTCAACGCGAACAAGACCGCAGCGGTCCAGGGGTGCACGAAGTCCAGCGATGCGGACACCGACGTCACCGCTCTGGCGGTGATCGAGCTGAGCTGGCTGCGGCAGGCGCATCCGTCCCTCAAGGCGGCGCTGAAGTCGGCCGTGCGCTGGCTGCGCAAGCACCAGGCGCGCAACGGCAGCTTCGGAGGCGGTGGCCCGACCTCGGCCGCCAACGCCAACAGCACCGGGCTGGCCGGCTGGGCGTTCATCGTCAGCGGCAGGTGCGGCCCGGAGCACGACGCCGCGGTGTGGGTGCACCGGCACCAGGTGCGTGGCGACGTGTCGGGTACGCCGCTGGCCGGTGAACGAGGTGCGATCGCCTACGACCGCTCGGCGATGAAGGCCGCCCGCCACGACGGCATCACGAAGTCGACGCGCGACCAGTGGCGCCGGGCCACCGCTCAGGCTGCTCCGGCACTTCTCGCGCTGCACTCCTGCATCGCGGCGTGAAGCGCCTCGTCATACGTCTCGCCGTCGCGGCCATCCTGGCCGCGACGGCGGGGCTCGGTGCATCCGCACCCGCCCGTGCGGCGACCTGTGGCACGGCGAACGGCGTCACGGTCGTCGTCGACTTCCACCAGCTCGGTGGAGGCGCGGAGACCGCCTGCGACCTCCATGGTGCCGGCCGGACCGCGGCCACCCAGCTCTCCGACGTCGGCCACAGGCTGACCTACGTCCAGCGGCAGCCCGGGTTCGTGTGCCGCGTCGACGGCGACCCCTCCAGCGACCCATGCGCGAACACGCCGCCCTCGGACGCGTACTGGTCGCTGTGGTGGTCCGACGGCAGGTCCGGGAAGTGGTCCTACTCGTCGGCCGGTGTGGCCTCGCTGAAGGTCCCCGCCGGAGGGTACGTCGCGCTGTCCTGGCAGGGCGGGGG